>JABJJH010000069.1 GCA_018660965.1 Rhodospirillaceae bacterium
CCATAGACTTCCGTCAGGCCGTAGACGTGGGTGACGTGAAATCCGCTCGCCTCCATCGCTTCCAACACGGATGCGGGCGCCATCTATGACGCCATCGACACGCAGGGCGTGACCCATTTTTGCGGCGCGCCGGTGGTGTTGAACATGTTGATGAACGCAGCCCCGGAAGAGCGCCGCCCCCTGCCCCGCACCATCGAGGTCATGACCGCCGCGTCACCGCCGCCCGCATCCGTGTTGGAAGCGATGGAGGCGAGCGGATTTCACGTCACCCACGTCTACGGCCTGACGGAAGTCTATGGCCCGGCCGTGGTGTGCGCGTGGCATGAAGAATGGAACGAATTGCCAATTGCCGAACAGGCCCGGCTGAAGTCCCGCCAGGGCGTCCCCTACGCCGTGCTGGAAGACGCCATCGTCGCCGACCCGGACACGGGAGAGCCCGTCGCGCAGGACGGGGAAACCATGGGCGAGGTTTTCATGCGCGGCAATGTCGTCATGAAGGGATATCTGAAAAATCCGGACGCCACGAACGACGCCTTTAAACATGGCTGGTTCCAGACCGGCGACCTCGGCGTCTGGCATCCCGACGGCTACATCGAACTGAAGGACCGGTCCAAGGACATCGTCATTTCCGGTGGCGAGAACATCTCCACAATCGAGGTGGAAAACACGATCTTCGGGCCCCCCGCCGTGCTCGAAGCCGCCGTCGTCGGAAAGCTTGATGATTATTGGGGCGAAATACCGTGCGCCTTCGTCACGTTAAAGGACGGCCAAAGGGCCGACGAGTCGGACATCATCGATTATTGCCGGAACAATATGGCGCATTTCAAGGCGCCGAAGAAGGTGGTCTTCGGGCCGTTGCCGAAAACATCCACCGGCAAGGTGCAAAAATACATCCTGCGGGAGCGATCAACCGATATATAAGCCAGAATTCTCGATTATTCGTCGCGGAAGGTTACGAAGACCCCCAAATCCTCGCGTTCGGTCCGTAACTGGCTGATGGGGGCCGAAACATCCTCCTTGCCCAGAGACATGCCGCAGACGACTGTTTGATCCTCGTCGAGCCCCAGAACATTCCGGACGACCTTGTGATAGGTCCCGAACGCCGCCTGGGCGCAGGTGTCCAGCCCTTGCCCGCGCGCCGCCAGCATGACGTTTTCCAGGAACATGCCGAAATCGAGCCAACTTCCCCACCCGAAATCTTCGTCGATGGTGAAAATCAACCCGACGGGCGCGCCGAAAAACCGGAAATTTTCCGCGTGCTGGGCCTGCATTTTCTCCTTATCGCCTTTTTCGATGCCGACCAACCCATACATGTCCCAGCCGACCTTGCGCCGCCGGGCCAGATAGGGCTCGCGAATTTGGGGCAGATAAAACGGTTCGCGCGCATGTTCGTGAGTCCCCGGCGCCCCGAAAAATTCACGAAGGATGGCTTCGCTCATTCGCTCCTTGGCGCCGCCCGTCAACACATGAACCTTCCACGGCTGCATGTTCGTGCCGCTTGGCGAGCGTTTGGCCACATCCAGAATATGGCGAATCGTTTCTTGCGAGACAGGCTCGGGTAGAAACGAGCGGACCGAACGCCGGCTCGTGATCGCATCATCGACGCTTAACATGGAAGTCCCCCCAGAACGCAGCGACACACGCGCCAAGTCGCGCCGTGACGCCAATACGTCATGTATGGTTGTTTTGTAACGGAAATTCTGATGTGTGAGTACTACAAGGCACCCGTCCCAATGTCAAAGCCCTGACATCAGGTGATAACTAAAACTAATTTAATCGTTTTATTTTATAATCTTAATCGCTCTATTTCATCTTTTATAGTAAGTTTTTCGCGCTTGATTGACTTGATAGCGACGCTGTCCGGCATCGGACGACTATTCTCGTCCATAAGGTTCTGTTCCAACGAAGCGTGTTTTTCCTGAAGCGACGACACTCTCTCTTCAATTGACATATCAGACAGGTCCTTTCCGGTTACGTTCTCTTGACTCATAGCATTCTCCCGATGAATCAAAACTTAACGCGTCACGACCTTTTAAGGTCGTTTTCGACAAAAATATAATACGCCTAAAATACTATATTGTCAGTAAGGACCCGGATTTCACCCCCTGATTTTTACGGTCAAATTGTCGCTGCGGCGGTCAGAATATGCTGGAGGTTGATATGGTCGGAATCGTCGAGCGACAGCCCCATCGCGGCGGTCAGGGTTTTAAGGTTTCCGAACGCCCGGTCGCCTGCAGCCCCCCCACCAGGCGCTGAGGGCGCGGCGACTTTTGACGCCAAAAAATCCTGCTGCGCCCGCTCGCAATCAAGTTCGATTCGCTGCACAGCACGCCGCAATTCATCATGATCGTTCGCAGCCCCTTCCAACCGGGCGGTTTTGAGGGCGCGGCGGGCCGACCGCAAAGGCCCAATGACCTCATCCCGCCACATCTGCGTCGATTCGATCAAATCGAGCCAATCAGCTTCGCTTAGCGCGGTATTACGGGATAATCCCACCCAACAGGAAAACAACAGCAGGTTTACGTCGAAGCCGCGCTTATCCTGAAGCCGCAGACAGGCGTCGGAAACGCCATCCACCGCGTAAACCGCCAAGGAAAAGTCCCAAAACGGGTTTCCGGACAAACCTGTTCCTTTATCTAGTCTTTCTGGCCGTCGCCCAGACAGATACCGAGTCCACGCGCGGTGTGAACAATCGGACCGTCGGGATCAACCGTCGCCGGCGCCGCGATGACATCTTCCAGGGCGACATCCACCACATTTCGGTTTTGCCAGGCGACCATCCGGCCAAATTTCCCGGCGGCGACCAAATCAACCGCGTGAACGCCAAAAACCGACGCCATCAACCGGTCGCGTGAATCAGGAGCAGCGCCGCGTTGTACGTGCCCAAGGACAGTGACGCGAA
>JABJJH010000037.1 GCA_018660965.1 Rhodospirillaceae bacterium
GAATCCAGTCGATACCGGCGGTTTTCGCGTTCGCTGGCGGCCAACCCGTGGACGGGTTCACCGGCGCGCTGCCGGAAAGCCAGATCAAACAATTCCTAGACCGGGTCCTGCGCGCGGCGAAAGACAAAACCGCGCCGTCGCCCATCGACGAAGCACTGGAACGCGCCGCCGAGGCCATAGACGCCAACGACCTAGACACCGCCGGGGCGATCTATAGCGAAGTCCTGAAGCATCAGGCCGAAAACGTCGCCGCGATCGCCGGGCTGGCGACCGTCCTGCACGCCAAGGGCGAAACCGACGCCGCGCGCGAATTCCTGAATGGCGTTTCCGCCAAGCTTAAGGAAGACCCCGCGATCAAGGGCGTTCTGGCCAGCCTGGACCTGGCCGAAAAGGCCGGCGACGCGCTGGTCGATCTGGAGCCGTTACGCCAAAGACTAGCGGTGGACGAAAACGACCATCAGGCGCGCTATGACCTGGCGCTGGCGTTGTATGCGTCAGGCGACGCGGAAGCCGCCATCGACGAGTTGCTGACCCTGTTCGGACGCAATCGCGCCTGGAACGACGACGCCGCGCGCAAGCAGCTTATCGAAATCTTCGACGCGCTGGGCGCGGAAAGCGAACTGGTCGCCGACAGCCGACGGCGGCTATCGACGCTTTTGTTCGCATGAGCCCCTTCGACCCGCCGTTCGACGAACTTCCGGGCGTCCTGCCCGTATTTCCGTTGACCGGCGTGTTGTTGTTGCCGCGCGGTCGATTGCCGCTGAATATCTTCGAACCCCGTTACCTCAACATGATCCGGGATGGGCTGGCGCCGCCGCGCATGATCGGCATGATACAGCCCGCCAAAGCGCAATCCGAAGCCGAGGAAACCGACCCAAAGTTATACGCAACCGGATGCGCCGGACGCATCACGCAATTCGAGGAAACCGACGACGGGCGTTTCGTGTTGAGCTTGCTGGGGGTCTGCCGCTTCGATATTGTCGAGGAGTTGGCGCAACAAAACGGCTATCGGCGCTGCACGGTTGATTGGTCCCAATACGCCCAAGACATGACCAATCCGGCGGAAACCGCGGCGCCATTCAACCGAAACCGCTTGCGACCACCCCTGGAACGATATTTCCAACGGCGCGACATCAACGCCAATTGGGACGCTATCGACAAACTGGACGACGACCGGCTGATTAATACAATCGCCATGCTATGCCCCTTCGCCGCGCCTGAAAAGCAGGCCCTGCTGGAAGCGCCCGGCCAAATCCAGCGCGGTGAATTACTGCTCGCCATTCTGGAAATGGCGAGCATGGCGGACACCGATGACAACGAGACCCGGCAATAAAATCGGGTTATTGATCCCGGGGCGATCCGGGTAGACTTTTTGAAAGCCGCTAACAACGGAGGACCGACACAATGAGTGCGAAACAATCGGGGAGCACGACACAATCGGGCGTCGATCCGAAACTCCTGGAAATTCTCGTATGTCCGTTGACCAAGGGCCCCCTGGTTCTGGATGCGGCGCGCAACGAGCTTGTGAGCAAGCAAGCCAACCTGGCCTACCCTATTCGCGACGGCATCCCGATCATGCTGGTCGAGGAAGCACGCCAAATTGACGACCCTTCATAATTCCGAGGACCGCATGGCCCAATCCCCAAACAAATTTTCAGCCGACCACTGGCCGAATGAAATTCGTTACAAAAAGGATGAAAAAATCCTGGAGATCAATTTTGACGACGGCGCGACCTTCCGGTTTCCCGCCGAGTTCCTGCGCGTTGAAAGCCCATCGGCGGAAGTACAAGGCCACGGTCCCGATGACAGGAAAACCGTGCCGGGCTGTCGTCATGTCGAAATCGAGTCCATGGACCCGGTGGGTAATTACGCGATCCGCATAAATTTTGGTGATTCGCACAATACCGGCATATTCACGTGGCGGTATCTATATGAAATCGGCCAAAAACAGGACGCCCTTTGGGTGGATTATCTTGACGCCCTGACGGAACAAGGCCTGTCCCGAGATCCATAATCCGCGAACGCGCCGCCCGATGAAGGAAGCGAGGCATCATGACAAACGATTCTTCCCCGACAATCACCGGATATCACGCCCACATTTATTTTGATTCCGAAACGGAACCGGCGGCCCAAGCGCTGCGCACAGACATCGACGCGCGTTTCGAAGTTGTGCTCGGTCGGTGGCATCACAAACCCGTCGGGCCGCACCCGCGCTGGATGTATCAAGTCGCCTTCAAGCCCGACATATTCGCGGACTTCGCGCCCTGGCTGGCGTTGAACCGCCGGGGTCTGGTTGTTTTCCTGCACCCGGAAACCGGCGATAGCGTCGCCGACCATACCGATCACGCCATGTGGATGGGCGACATTCTCGATCTGAATTTGAGCGTCCTGACGAAGGCGTCCTAAAGCGGGTCGCCCTTTACAAGGCGGGGCAACGTCCCGACGACCCCCATGGCGTGCCGCATGAAAAGCTGTTTCAGCGGCAGTATTTTCCCGACCCCCGCCAGACCGATGTCACGCGCCAGACGCACCGGCGCGACATCATTGGAAAACAGACGGGTCAATCCATCGGTCACGGTCGCCAACAAGGTGTTGTCAAACCGCCGCCATCGCTCGTAACGCGCCAGCACGGCGGCGTCGCCGATATCGAGGCCGAGCCGATGTGCGTCAACCACGGCTTCGGCAAGCGCCGCGATATCGCGCAACCCCATGTTGAAACCCTGACCGGCGATGGGATGGATGGCGTGCGCGGCGTCGCCGATCAACGCCAAACGCCGGTCGGTGTAACGTTCCGCATGCAAGAGCCCCAACGGATAAGCGAAACGGGGCCCGGCCAGTGTCAATTCGCCCAGCCAATCGCCGAAACGCCGCGAGACTTCTTCAAGAAACGCCGCGTCGTCGAGCGCCATGATGCTGTCCACCAGTTCTGTTTTCTCGGACCAGACGATATTGGTTCGCTGTCCGGGCAAGGGCAACATCGCGAACGGACCGCCCGGCAGGAACAATTCGACCGCGACGCCATTATGCGGCTGTTCATGGGCGACCGTGCAGACAATCGATGTTTGCGGATAGCGGAAATCCGTCACCGCAATCCCCGCTGATTGGCGCTGCGCTGAATTCCGGCCATCCGCGCCAATCGCAAGCGCCGCCTTAACGCGCCGCCCGTCTACCAGCTCCCCCAAGACACCGAAGGGTGTGCGCTCCACCGAGGACAGGACGGCCGGGGCGAGCAGTTCCACCCCCGACGATTGTTCCGCCGCATCGGCAAGCGCCGTTCGTATGGCCCTGTTTTCAAGGATATAGCCAAAAGGCGCATCCGGCGTTATAACGGCGTCTGGCAACAGCTCGCGATGGTCGTAATGCAGAAACAGCGGCGAAACGCCCTCCGACAAATTACCGTCGGCGACGCGAATATCGAGGATTGGCTCCGCAACGTCGACCATCGCCGGCCACACTCCGATTCCTTCGAAGATCCGCGCCGACCCATACGAAATCGCCGAGGTTCGGCCGTCGAAAGTCGAAGACTTCAGCACAGATGACGCCTGACGCTCCACCACGACCGCGCGCAATCCGGCGTGAGCGACGGCGAGCGCCATCGTCATCCCCGCAAGGCCGCCGCCCGCGATCAGGACATCGGCCACGATTTCAATGTGTGTTGGGTCCGGCTGGTCTGTTGGATTAGGCATCACGTCAACATCGCGCCTTCATGCGAGCTTGTCTAGTGGCGGGGCAGCATATTGGCGGCTCACTGCATTTAGTTTTCCGCATTGTTTAATTTATATTTATTTTACGCAGCTTTTTTCATCAAGTATTCAAGCATTGAACATTTGTGCTTTCTTTTGACCAACTCTTGCCTTCAAGAAGCCGTACGGGTAGTATCGGTGTTGAATGTTTATGTTTTGTACCGCGCCGATAGGGATAAACGAGATGGCGCGGCATAGGAGGCCTGAATAAATGGCCGTTCGCAAGAAAACCGCCCTGTTGCCGGCTGGCGCCATGTCGTACATGCGTGATCGGATGATTGAGGCCGCCGGGCTCGTGCTGATCGCGCTATCCATTGCTTTTTCGATCGCTCTGGCGAGCCACAACCCAACCGATTTATCATGGAACACCGCAGCGCCGCTTGGCGCGGTGTCTAATGTGTTGGGAATGGCGGGGTCCCATGTCAGTGATCTTACGCTTCAGTCTCTAGGGCTTTCTGGCGTTCTGCTGGCGCCAATCGCCGCCGGTTGGGGTTGGCGGTTATGGAAAACCCACGCTCTGGTAAATATTTGGCTTCGGATTGCGCTGCTGCCCCTCGGAATTCTGGCCGCCGCGATGGCGCTGGGATCGATAGACGCACCAGATGCGTGGCCATATCAGGCGGGTATTGGCGGTTTCACCGGCGCGCTTTTGTTCACGCAGGCCGTGGAGTTCACCACATCGTTCGGAATTGTCCCTGACACCCGGATTATTGGCGCAAGCGCCGGTTTTGCCGGGGTTTTTGTTTTGTACTATGTCCTTGGCTTCAGCGTTGCTGAATGGCGTAGCGGAGCGTCCCGCACGGCGGAACTGGTCGGCGCTGGCAAGGACGCCGCCCAACAAGTGCGCGGCTGGCCTAAAATAATAAGTACATTCGCCCGCGCCACCGGACGCCGGTTCGGGACGGAAGAACGCATTGAGCCGACACTTGACCGAACCGCTGGCGCCCGCAAAGCTGTCCAGCGCGGCTTGGTGGAGACTAAGGAAAAGTCAGTTCGACCGGGGCGCAAGGCCACGGTTCGGCAGCGCACATTAGATCTCGCGACGCCCACGGGCGAATTTCAAGCCCCGACACTGGAGCTTCTCGACGACGCACCCGATTCCGCGAAACGAGGACAGGCCGTCAATGAAGAAGGATTGCAGCAAAACGCCCGTTTGCTTGAAGGCGTTTTAGAGGATTTTGGCGTTCGCGGCGATATTACCAAGGTTCGCCCCGGACCGGTCGTGACGCTGTATGAACTGGAGCCCGCCCCAGGAACGAAGACCAGTCGGGTTATCGGCCTGGCGGATGATATAGCGCGGTCTATGAGCGCCATATCAGTTCGCATCGCCACGGTGCCCGGCAGGAGCGTGATTGGCGTTGAATTGCCCAATGCGCGCCGCGAAATGGTTTATTTACGCGAATTGCTGTCTTCCAGCGCATTCGAGGACGCTAAATCCAAACTGCCCCTTGTTTTAGGCAAGGATATTGGCGGCGCGCCTGTCATTGTCGACCTTGCGCGCATGCCGCATTTGTTGATCGCAGGTACGACCGGTTCAGGTAAATCTGTTGGCTTGAACGCCATGATTTTATCGCTTCTGTACCGAATGTCGCCGGAAGACTGCAAATTCATCATGATCGACCCGAAGATGTTGGAATTGTCGATCTATGACGACATTCCGCACCTGATTTCTCCCGTCGTGACCGAACCCAAAAAGGCCATCGTCGCGTTGAAATGGACCGTTCGGGAAATGGAGGAACGATATCGCGGCATGTCCAAACTGGGCGTGCGCAATATAGAGGGTTACAACAAACGCGTCGCCGACGCCCGCAAGAAGGGCGAAATACTGACTCGTAAAGTTCAGACAGGGTTCGACGCCGAAACCGGTAAACCGGTTTTTGAGGAACAACCTCTCGACCTGTCGGCCTTGCCCTATATCGTCGTCGTGGTCGATGAAATGGCTGACCTTATGCTTGTCGCCGGAAAAGACATTGAAGCGACGATCCAGCGGTTGGCGCAAATGGCCCGGGCCGCAGGCATTCACTTGATCATGGCGACCCAACGTCCTTCGGTGGACGTTGTCACCGGCACAATCAAAGCTAACTTTCCAACCCGCATCAGTTTCCAGGTCACGTCTAAAATTGACAGCCGAACCATTCTTGGCGAACAGGGCGCGGAACAATTGCTGGGACAGGGCGATATGTTGTATATGGCCGGGGGCGGACGCATCACGCGGGTGCATGGACCTTTCGTTCATGACGACGAAGTCGAAGGCGTTGTTCGGTTCCTTAAATCCCAGGGCTCGCCATCCTATATAGATGCGATCACCGACGATGATGACAGTGGCGGTTTCGATATTGGGGACAGCGATGGCGGCAGCGGCGATGAACTTTATGATCGCGCTGTTGCGCTTATCACTTCCGAAGGCAAGGCGTCGACCAGTTTTATTCAACGTCACCTTCAAATCGGCTATAACCGAGCTGCGCGTATTATTGAAAAAATGGAAAAAGAAGGCGTTGTCAGTGCAGCCAACCATGTGGGCAAGCGGGAAATTTTGGTCGGCGACCACAGCGCCTAATCTCCTTAAACGGATTACCCCTGGGCTTGGCGCGTTTTTCCTTTTTCTTTTCCTCACGACGTTTGGGTTTCCCGCTCTCAGCGCTTCATCACCGACCTATCCACCGAAAATCAAACGGATAGAAGCGTATCTGAACAGCATCACGACCCTGCAGTCCCGGTTTTTGCAGGAAAACCCGGATGGTTCCGTTTCCGAAGGCATTCTGTATCTGGATCGGCCCGGTAATCTTCGATTCGAATATGACCCGCCGGACCCGTATCTCATCATGGTGAAGGAAAAATGGCTTATCTTTGTCGATAAGGAACTCCCTCAAACCACTTATATCGCCGTCGAAAAAACACCCGCTTACTTTCTCACCCAGGAAATTGTCGATTTCTCAAAAGGCCTTGAAATTACGCGGTTTGAACACCGCGACGGGGCTTTCCGGTTGGATATTCAACAAAACGCCGAAGACAACGCGGGGAGCGTAACCCTTATTTTTTCCGATAAGCCGCTGACGCTGCGTAAATGGCGATCCTATGGCGTCGATGGCGGCATCACCGACACAACGCTCATCAACCCTGAATTTGGCGCTTCTTTAGATGGCGCCATCTTTGAGTTCGAAGAACCCCGGGGCGAGGGTGCGAATTAGT
This sequence comes from Rhodospirillaceae bacterium, assembly GCA_018660965.1. Lineage (GTDB taxonomy): Bacteria > Pseudomonadota > Alphaproteobacteria > UBA8366 > JABJJH01. The sequence goes on from JABJJH010000037.1 coordinate 6,933, forward strand.
GCCGTGTGTTCGGCGCCATGCCGAATTGAGCGCCCCTATCTTGTCGGCGCACCTTGATCATGATAGGTATATTTCCCATGATATTAGATGATTCGATGCCGCTTGTCGGAATTCCGGCCTGCCTGATAAACGACGAAGGCCGCAGGATTCACCGGGTTGGCGATAAATATGTCGATGCCGTTTACGACGCTTCCGGATGCGCGGCTGTGCTTGTCCCCGCGATGGGAGATCGGCACGACTTTAAGACTCTAATTGATCGCTTAGACGGAATTCTCTTAACTGGCGGGGCTTCCAATGTTGAACCTTTCCATTATGACGGCCAACCTAGCCGACGGGGAACGCTTCACGATTCACGGCGCGACCACACGACGCTGCCTTTGATTCGACAGGCGGTGGAGGCCGATGTCCCTGTTTTTGCCGTTTGTAGGGGAATTCAGGAATTGAATGTCGCTTTAGGGGGTACGCTGCACCAACTTATCCACGAATTGCCGGGTAAAACCGACCACAGAATGGACCGCAAACTGCCTTCTTCAGAAAGGTTTGTCCCGCGCCATACGATCAATATTACCCCAGGGGGCGTGTTGCACGATTTGACTGGCGGCGCGGTGAACGCCATCGTTAATTCCGCCCACGCCCAGGCGATCGATAAACCGGCGGAACGGCTATCTGTCGAAGCCCTTAGTGAAGACGGCGTCATCGAATGCGTTAGTGTTAAGGGGTCAAACACGTTCTCAATCGGCGTGCAATGGCACCCTGAACACCCGCTTGCCATAAAAACACCACTGTCCATCACTCTATTCAAAGCATTTGGTGAAGCATGCCGGAGCAGGGAACGCGCGCGTCGTGAGCCGACCCGGCGAACCCAAGCCGCCTGACAATGCGTGCGGGTGGTTGTCCTCGCCATTAGTTACGATACCGAAATATTCTTCCTTTCTGCTGTTAGGTCCACCCGTACATTGAGGCTTTCATGACTGCTTTCGCCATCCCGACCTGGGAAACGCCCTCTATCCCCATCACCGGCGCCGCCAACGCTTTTCCGGTCCGGCGCATTTATTGTGTTGGGCGGAACTACGCGGCCCATGCTCGTGAAATGGGGCATGACCCGGATCGCGAACCGCCGTTTTTCTTCACCAAACCCGCCGACGCCATCGTTCCCAACGGCGCAGGGACCCCTTATCCCGTTCAAACCACGAATTTGCACCCGGAAATCGAGATGGTCGTCGCCCTTGCAACCGGCGGCAAGGACATTCCACTCGACCAGGCGAACGACTGTATTTACGGCTATGGCGTCGGGCTTGATCTGACACGCCGTGATATGCAGGGCGTCGCCAAGGATATGGGCCGCCCTTGGGACATGTCCAAGGGATTTGATCATTCCGCCCCGGTTACATCGATAACCCCGATATTTCAATGCGGTATTATTGAATCGGGGCGGATATCTTTAACGGTGAACGGCGAGCTTCGCCAGGATTCGGATTTAAACGCCATGATTTGGAGCGTCCCTGAAACTATTAACTACTTGTCCGGGTTGATTGAATTGAAACCAGGCGACCTTATTTTCACCGGCACCCCCGATGGCGTCGCCGCCATTGAGCGAGGCGACGTTCTGGAAGGCCATGTCGATGGGCTCGAAACTTTAAAAACCACGATGATTTAAGGCGCGAAAAATGCGGCTTGCAACATGGAACATTAATTCGATTCGATTGCGTATCGATTTATTGAAACGCCTGACTGAAGAGCAATCGCCCGACGTCATTTGTCTGCAGGAAACCAAGGTAGTGGACGATTTGTTCCCGGCGGACGCGGTTAAGGCCTTGGGCTACCTTCACATCGCGTTTCACGGGATGAAAGGATACAATGGCGTCGCGATCTTATCCCGCCAGCCCTTGGAGGCCGTGGAGTCGCTCCAGTGGTGCGGAAAACAGGATTGCCGTCATCTGAGCGCCGTATTGCCAGGTGATATCGAGCTTCATAACTTCTATGTCCCCGCCGGTGGTGACACGCCCGACCCCGAAGAGAACGATAAATTCGCCCACAAACTGGCGTTTCTCGACGAAATGAACGCCTGGTTCACCGCCAACAGGTCTTCGAGCCGCAAGATGGTGCTGGTGGGCGATCTGAATATCGCGCCACTGGAATCGGATGTCTGGTCCCACAAACAATTATTGAAGGTCGTGTCCCATACTCCAATCGAGGTTGAGAAACTAACCGCCATCCAGACACAATCGGATTGGGTCGATGCGGTCCGACAATTTATTCCGGAACCGGAACGATTGTACAGTTGGTGGAGCTATCGATCCCGCGATTGGACCAAGGGGGACCGGGGGCGACGCCTTGATCATGTCTGGGTCAGCCCGCCCTTACGCGATTTTCTATCCGGGGCCACCGTGCTTCGCGACGCGCGGAGCTGGGAAAAACCCTCGGACCATGTTCCGGTCATCGTCGATATAAACACCGACTGAACTAGGCGTCAAAACTATTTAATTGCGTAATAAACTGAAAGTTAATCGGTCAGCACGCCACTACACCTTTTGATACCCGTAGTAACGGCCCGCACAAACATCGCTTGGCACTGCTATCGTTTTAAATTCTGAAATTCGCTCAAGGGATTGATCACAATACACGAACCCGCCTTGGCGAAGGAGGCCTGGCAGGAGCGGCCCTATCGCCGCGACATTGCGTTCGGTCGCTTCCGCGTCCCCATACCCGATATCGGCATGGATCAGCGCGGCATTCGGGCCCAGTTTCGCCGCCGCCGCAACCAAAGTGTCCGCCATGGCGCCCAGAAACAACCGATCCTCGGGGGGCCGACAATCGGGATGGGACGCAACTTCCTTGTCGAAAACATAAATGTTACGATTTGGAAACAAATTCCGTAAATGATCGTATGTGCGCCCATTGCCGAGCCCAAGCTCCAGAATATGACCCTGTGAGTTACCGATATGGTCGACGGCGGCGTTCAGGCAACTCCGTTGCGCCTTCAGGCGGCCAATGACCGCGTCCAGTCGGGACATGTTACTGGGAATTCGCCACGGCTTCGCGGAGCCGCACCGTGGTTACTTCAAGCCGGTGCGCCAGTTCACGCATGATTTCGACCGCAATTTGCGGAAATTCAACGACGAGGCTGAAAAATAAATCCTTGGTGATCCGCAGCGTTGTTACCTCTGTTTTCGCTTTCACCGTCGCAGTTCGCGGTACATCGCAAAGGATCGCAATCTCGCCAACGATTTCATTTTCGTCCAGTGTCGCCACGACAAGCGGGCCGCCCGGAGTATCCACCACAACATCGGCTTTCCCACCGATAATGATATACGCCGCATCCCCCGCGTCGCCCTGCTCGAACAACACATCGCCTTCCGCATAGGTCAGGCGTTCGCTGGTGAACGCCAGCAATTTCAGCTTCGATGGTTCGATTTTCGAGAAAAGTGGAATCTTTCGAAGGAGTTCCACCTCATCCAATAAGCCCATTTCGGCGTCTCCTTGACCAGCGGCGCGGCGCCGACGGCTTCATGGTTAATACAGTTTATCACATGAATGCATTAATTTATCACATGAATGCATTAAAAAGAGGTGAAATTATCCCTCATCCAGCAATGTCTTGAATTCACCGTCTTTCGAGGACAGGTCGTCGAATGACCCACTTTGCGCGACACGGCCATCCTTCATAACAATGATTTCATTAAAACTCTTGGCGTCGCCGATGCGGTTTAAGACCCAAACAAGGCCCTTACCCTGCCGTAGCTTCAGGAGGTTCTCTAAAATTTTCACCTGAGAAGATTGGTCTAGGCTGACCCCTGCTTCGTTCAGAATCAAAAGCTTAGGATCCTTGATCACCGCGCGCGCAATCGCCAGTTTCTGACGTTGGGCCTGTGACAAACGCGCGCCGCCAATGCCGGCGGGGAAATCCAGCCCAACCGTGATGACGGTCTGACGTAATTCAAGGCTATCGATGACATCGCCAATCACCGCGCCCATCTTGGCCGCCGATTGCGCCTGTCCATAAGCCAGTTTGCCAAACAGGATATTGTCCTGCAGCGACGCCGAGGGGTTGTAGGCGTCGACATCGAAAAAGGCGATCTTGTCGCGCAACGTCTCCGGCAAATCCCTGGCGAAAACCTCACGGGCTTCAAGGATGCGCTCCATCATCCGCTCGTCGATCAAATCGAGACGATGACGCGCCGGACTTAACATGAAGGGCAGCGACTCCAGCCTCAGCCGGTCTTCTTCCGTCAACCCCTCCACGCCGCGCGCAGCGCGCCCAAGCAAGGTCTGGTAGTCCGGCAAGTCTTCGGAATCAATAAAGCTGAACTGTTCAAAAAATTCGTGTCCAGGCGGCAAATCGGCGAACAACTCGACCATGGTCTGCGCAACATTCTGCCCCATTGTCAGAAAGTCGTCGCTGAGTCCGACCGTGTCGAGAACCTGACGCATATAGGGGTGTTCCGCCAATTTTTCGAGATCGAACGAATCGTCCGCGGGCAAGCCAAACAAGATGTTTTCGGCCACCGTCGCATTCGTGTTGAAACGGGATTGATCGAAAGGCTCGATCAGCGGCGCGATTTCCGGTTCCGACAAGCGGTCGCGCAACAACCGGCGGGCGGACATTATTCGATCCGCGATATCGCCGCGCCGGGTAGGGTCAATCGTCCCCCGCAGCCCCATTTGGTAGACGTCCTCCGACAAATCCACCATCGACAGCAATTCATTGACCCGTTCCATCATCTCTTCGCGCCCCGACACTCCCGCCGCCGCATAGTCGATCCAGTCCGCGTTGTAGTCATGCGGCGAATTGCCGGTTACGTCCGCTTCTCCCTTTTCCAACTCGGCCCGTGTGGCCTCCTCGCCGTCGTATTCATGCGCGACCACGGGACGATGCTTAAGGCCATAAACCAAATTGTCGCCAACGGAAAACGCCTGCAGATACGCACTCGACCCGACATAGGCGATGTCCCGACCGGTAACGGCCTCGGGCATATTGGCGATGTCCTGGCCCCCGAACAGCACCCTGCCGCTGGTCGGCGTCAGAAGCCGGGCCAAGACTTGAGCCAAGTCGTCCTTTCCGCTGCCGCTCGCCCCGACAATCGCCAAATGTCCATCGCACTGCGCCGTAAAGGAGACAGCCTCAAGCGAACGCACCCCGTCTTCATCGGAAAGGCTGACGTTGTTGACCGCAAGCTCAGCCGTAATGGGCGACGAAGCGGTCGGTTCGTCATGCTGCAGATGTTCTTCCAGCATGCCTTGCGGCTCGAACTGTTCGACCACTTGTTCATATTTGATGCGGACATCCTCTTTCTGTTGGTACCAGGCCAACAGTTCCTTCCACGGACTGGCTAAATCCTTGTAGGCGTTCAACACCGCCACCAGTGCGCCGACGGTTAGTTCGCCTTCGATCACCAGAAAGCCGCCAATGGAAAAGAAAAAGAACGGCGTCAGCTTATCAATGAAATTGTTGAGGAACTTAACGAAGAATTTTCGCCGGTAAATTTCATAGCGAATCAGGTAAATCCCGCCCAATCGATTGGCGAAGCGGGCCATTTCCAGATTCGACGTATCATGCGCGTGAATTTCGCCGATACCCGACACCGATTCGCCAAGATGGTCCGCCAACCGCCGCACGTTCTGGACGCGCTGCTTGCCAAGGGCGTTCACCTTTTTTTGCAATTTCGGGATAATGAAGCCTTGCACGGGAATCAGCGCCGCCGCCGCCAAACCAAGCTTCCAGTCCTGCAGCAGGATGTACCCGATAATCAGCGCCAGTTGACCGCCAAAAAACAACGGGTCGGCGAAAGCGATGCCGATAAACCCGCCCAGCGGCTCGACTTCCGCCGTGATCATCGGAATCAATTCGCCCTGACTGACTTTTTTAAAATGCGGAATGGGGAAGCGGAGAATCCTCGTGTAAAGTTGATAGCGTAGCCGCCGCAGCAAGCGTTCCCCCATCCGGCCCTTGAACACGCTGATGTAGTATTTGAAGCCGCCGGTTATGAAAACCAGCGCCAAATACGTGAAACTTAAAATAAGCAGAAAGGTCAGCTGCGATACGTCGAATTCGATTTCATACCCGAAAATCGGCGCTTCGAATATGTCGCCGCCTGCATTCGGTTTGATCGCCCGGTTGACGATAATCTTTGGCAAATCGAGCGAAACGAACAAAAACGGATAGAACGCGAGGATCACGCATAACAGATAAATCTGCTGCGCCGCGCTATAGCGCAAAATATATTTGAAGATTGATTTTTCCATGAATTCGCGGCGCGCCTTCCAAGAGGCTCTAGATCAAGCCCGTGTTTTAAAACCTTGATTTTACCGGTGGGCACCTTAGCGCAGCTTTCCAAACCCGTAAATGTCTGGCATTTAACCATTGAATGGCGTTAGATTTCCATAACGAGGGTGCGGACATCGGCGCAAATTCATTCGACCACCGCTGCTTCGCATAAACGTTTGAACAGGGATAAGGTCGCGAACACCTGTCGGGGGGACACGGTTTTCGCACCGGCGAGGACAAGAACCCATGCAGCAACGGAAGTCGCCGCGTGTGCTGATTTACAGCCACGATACGTTTGGTCTGGGCCATTTGCGGCGATGCAGCGCGATCGCGCACGCCCTGTGCGAAAGCAACGAGGACCTGTCGGTGCTGATCCTGTCAGGCTCGCCCATTATAGGCAGTTTCGATTTTCGATCCCGCGTCGATTTCGTCAGAATTCCCGGCGTCATTAAGTTGCACAACGGGGAATACACCTCGCTGACACTGCCCATGGCGGTGGACGACACCATCGCCATGCGCGCATCGATCATTCAACACACCGCAGAATTTTTCGATCCGGACATATTCATCGTCGATAAAGAACCGTTGGGATTGCGAGGCGAACTCGCCGCCACGCTCGACGTTTTGAAAAAACGCGGCGCCCACATCGTCCTTGGTCTCCGCGACGTGCTGGACGAACCACGCTTGCTCGCGCCGGAATGGAAACGAAAAAACGCCGTCCCCGCGCTGGAAACCTATTACGATGAAATTTGGGTTTATGGCCTGCCGCAAGTCTGCGAACCGCTGGCGGAGATCGACCTGCCCGACTCGCTTCGGCGTAAAATGATATACACCGGTTATCTAAGACGCTTCGAAGGATCGAAACCGGTCGGGCAGCCCGCCTTCACGAAAACCGACAAGCCCTACATCCTGGTGACGCCCGGCGGCGGCGGCGACGGCGAAACCCTGGTGGACTGGGTGTTGCGCGCCTATGAAACCGATCACGACCTGCCCTATGCGTCGATGATCGTGCTGGGTCCGTTCATGCAATCCGAGCGCCGTTCCGAATTCATCACCCGCGCCGACGCGCTGGACAAGGTCGATGCGATCACCTTTGAAGCCCACATGGAAAGCCTGGCCGCCCACGCCGTCGGAATTATCGCCATGGGCGGCTACAACACCTTCTGCGAAATCCTGTCCTTCGACAAAAAGGCCCTAATCGTGCCGCGCACCGCGCCCCGGTTGGAACAATACATTCGCACCAGCCGCGCGGAAGACCTTGGCCTCGTCAGCATGTTATGCGACGACGGCATTCGCGCGGCGGAAACCATGGCGACCGCGATTCGGCATCTGCCGCAGCAACAATCGCCGTCCGACATCGTCGTGCCCGGCCTTCTCGACGGGTTGGACAATGTCAATATCCTGACCCGGCGCATGCTGGAGCGTCGTCCCAAAACAACCCGGCCGGAAATTGCGTCGGCGCGCAAACAGGCTTAGGAGCCATCGCCCGGAATGACCAAAAGCATAATGAATAGACCCCAGGATTTATGGCGATGGCCGTCGCATTCGTCCTAAAGGGATATCCGAGGCTGTCGGAAACCTTTATCGCCCAGGAAATTAGGGCCCTGGAACAGCGCGGCCTCGACATACGAATTGTATCCCTTCGCCACCCCACCGACACCGATGCGCACCCGGTGCACCGGGAAATCCAGGCGCCGATTCTTTATCTTCCCGAATACCTTCACCACGAACCCATGCGCGCGGCGCGCGCGATAATCCACGCCCGGACCTTGCCAGGTTTCGCCGCTGCATTCGCGACATGGCGAGCGGATTTGCGCCGCGATTTTACGCGAAACCGCATACGCCGGTTTGGCCAGGCCTGTGTGTTGGCGCATGAATTACCGCCAGGGGTCGACAGGCTGCACGCCCATTTCCTCCATACCCCGGCGTCGGTCGCGCGTTACGCGGCCATCATGAAAGGCCTGCCTTGGAGCGGGTCGGCCCACGCCAAGGACATCTGGACAACGCCCGCATGGGATATTCGGGAAAAACTGGAGTCTCTCGATTGGCTGGTCACCTGCACACAAGCGGGCGCAGACTATTTACAAAGCCTGGCGCCGACCCCATCGACCGTATCGCTGGTCCATCACGGTCTTGATTTCAGCCGCTTCACGACGCCCGACGCCCGCGAAAAGGTCAAGAATGCGCCCCTGATAATTCTGTCGGTCGGGCGCGCGGTGGCGAAAAAAGGCTATGACGATTGCCTGCAGGCCCTGGCGTCCTTACCGCCGCAATTGGATTGGCGATTCCGCCATATTGGCGGCGGCCCGCTATTGAGCGAATTGCGCGAGCGCGCGCGCGGTCTGGGACTGGACGACCGCATTGAATGGCTGGGCGCGCAGCCGCAAAATGTCGTGCTGTCCGAAATGCGGCGCGCCGACATCTTTGTGCTGCCCAGCAAACAAGCCCCCGACGGCGACCGTGACGGCCTGCCGAACGTCCTGATGGAGGCGCAAAGTCAGCGTGTAGCCGTGGTCAGCACCCGGCTGTCGGGTATTCCCGAACTTGTCCTCGACAGGGAAACCGGTCTTCTGGTGACGCCCGGCGACGCAAAGGCGTTATCCAGCGCGCTGCGAAACCTTTTAGAAGACTCGGCCTTGCGGTCCCGGTTGGCGCAGGCCGGTTTCGAAAGGGTCAGGTCCCGGTTTTCAATGGATGACGGCATTGATTCGCTATCGAATAATTTTGGCCTGCGGGCGCGGCCCGCCGCCGCCTGATGCATATCGCCTTTTACGCGCCGTTGAAGCCGCCGAGCCATCCGGTTCCTTCCGGTGATCGCCGCATGGCGCGATTATTGATTAAGGCGCTTCGCGGCGCCGGGCATCGGGTTTCCATCGCGTCCAGGCTGCGCAGTTACGACGGGCAAGGCGACGCCAAACGCCAGGACGTCATTCGCCGCCGCGCCGCGCGAATCGTCCAAACCTACATCGACAAAATTAAGGGCGAAAACCGCCCGGATATCTGGTTTACCTATCACCTTTATCACAAGGCGCCCGATCTTCTGGGTCCAACGGTCGCCGAGGCGCTGGCGCTTCCCTATGTCGTCGCCGAAGCGAGCTTCGCCCCCAAACAAGACCGTGGCCCCTGGCGACGCGGGCATGCGGAAGTCGGAGACGCCCTGCGTCGCACTGCGCGGATCATCATGCTCAACCCCGATGACGCCCCATGCGTTCGCGCTTTAATCGGCGACAATGACAACGGTCGCCGAATCACCGCCCTGGCGCCCTTTATCGACACCCGTCCGGCCCGGGCGGCGGCTTCAAAGCGGGCGACGCATCGGGTGGATTTCGCGCGCCGCCTCGGACTGAACCCGAACGTGCCCTGGCTCGCCGTCGTGGCGATGTTGCGGGGTGGCGACAAACGCGATTCCTATCGGGCCTTGGCCGGGATCATTCGCCGACTGCGCGAGACGCCGCTGCATCTTCTTATTGCAGGCGATGGACCGGCGCGCGCGGAGATCAAAGGGTTTTTCGGAGACGACCCCCGCATTCGCTGGCTTGGCGAGATAGCAGCGTCGGAAATTGACGCCTTGCACGCCGCCGCCGATCTCGTGGTGTGGCCCGCCATGCGGGAAGCCTACGGCATGGCGCTTTTGGAAGCACAGGCCGCTGGCGTTCCGGTGGTCGCCGGCGGCGCGCCCGGCGTCCGCCAAATTGTTGCGCACGGTGAAACAGGATTGATTGTTCCCATGGACCCCGACTCTCTGGTGACCTGCATGACGGATGCGGTATCGAGTTTGTTGAGCGACGCCGAACGACTGCGCGCCATGGGCGACGCCGCACTGGAACGCGCACGGCGCTGTCACGATATTGAATCAGCGGCCCAACGATTGAACAAGATTTTGGAAGACGCGATATGACTCTGCTGGCCGTGATCCGGCATGGACCCACCGAATGGAACGAAAAGGGCGTCGTTCAGGGCCACAGCGACATTCCGCTCAGCGCCTCTGGCCGTGTCAGCGTTTCCGCATGGACCCCGCCGCGCGATCTCGATATCTTTGATTGGGTCGCCAGCCCGTTAAAGCGGGCCCAGGAAACTGCGGTTATTCTGTCCGGGCGGCGCCCCCGCACCGATGGCCGGCTGACCGAAATGAACTGGGCGGTGTGGGAAGGAAAACGCCTGCCTGAATTGCGCGCGGAACTGGGCGATCTCATGAAGGCGTGGGAAGCGAAGGGGCTCGATTTTCGCGCGCCCGGCGGCGAAAGCCCACGCGATGTGCAAGACCGCTTGAAGCCTTTCCTCGCCGAATGCGCGGCCAAACGCCAGGATACCGTTGCCGTGTGTCATAAAGGCGTCCTTCGCGCCCTGTACGCGCTATCGGTATCCTGGGATATGACGGACAAGGCGCCAGAAAAGCTTCACGACGAGTGTGTTCATTATTTCCGGCTCGATTCAAACGGCGCGCCCACGCCCCATCGTCTGAACCAGCCGATGACCGATTCTCCAACGGCGTATGGCGGCGGTTAACGGAATGGCGCGGGTCCTTTTCCACGTTCAACATTTGCTGGGCATTGGTCACCAATCACGCGCCGCCGCGATCACGCGCGCCATGACCGCCGCTGGTCTCGACGTTATTTACGCCACGGGCGGATTTCCCGACTCCACACTCGACCTTGGCGGCGCAAGCGTCGTGCAATTACCGCCCGCCCGCGCCCGCGACGCCACTTTCAAAACGGTATTGGACGAAACCGGGCGCCCCATCGACGACGCCTGGGAAACCCGGCGGCGCGAGGCGTTGCTCGCCGCGTATCACACGGCCAAACCCGACGCCGTCCTCGTCGAAGGGTATCCCTTCGCGCGACGGCGATTTCGCTTCGAGCTATTACCGTTGTTACAAGCCACCAAGGACGACGGCGCACCCGTCGCAGTGTCGGTGCGGGACATTGTTGCGCAGAAAAGCAGCCCCGCCCGCGCGCAGGAGACCGTTGATATTGTCCAACGTTTTTGTACATCCGTGCTTGTGCATGGCGATGCGGCGTTCATTTCGTTCAACGCGACATTTCCCGCCGCAGCCGACATCGCCGATAAAATCCGCTACACCGGCTATGTTTCGCCTCCGTTTACACCCCCCCAGAAAGCTCCAACCCGCGACGGCGTGGTTGTTTCGGTCGGTGGCGGCGCCGTCGGCGGGCCGTTAATACGATGCGCCCTGGCGGCGCGACCGTTGACCCGCCTCCGCGACGCGCCATGGCGATTTATGACCGGCCCGAACCTTCCTGAACCGGACCGTCGCGCGTTGTCGGCGTCTGACGGCGTTTCAATCGAACAATTCAGTTCCGATTTTCGCGGCCTGTTGTCGCGCGCCGCCGTGTCGATAAGCCAGGCGGGCTATAATACCGTCATGGATGTACTGATCACCCGCACTCCCGCCGTGTTGGTCCCGTTCAGCCAGGAAGGGGAAATCGAACAAACCATTCGAGCCGAATTATTGACCCATCAATCGGGATTCAAATTTGTTCCGGAACCGGAATTAACTGCCAAGCGCCTGGCGCTCGCCGTGGACGAGGTCGTTTTCGATACCGCGCCGACAACCTCAATCCACACCATGAACATGGACGGCGCGGCGGAAACCGCAAAGATTATGCTTCATCTTGCCTCTTTAAAGCGCTGATCGAATTCGCTATACAGAATCACATGCCTCAATTGCGCTACGCCGACGAGCAAACAGGTTGGGCCGCGTTCTTCGCGGAACTCGACGCATGGCGTGACGCCGGACGTGTCGCGACGTTCTGGTGGCGCGACGACGATGCGACGGACGAGACCCCGGCGTTGACGCGCTTGCTGGACATTGCAGGCGACATACCGGTTTCGTTGGCGTCGATCCCCCGCGATGCGACGACCGCGTTGGCGAACGCCATCGCCGACCAGCCCAACGTATCGGTGCTTCAGCATGGATATGCGCACACCAATCATGCGCCGCCTCTGGAAAAAAAGGCCGAGTTCGGACCCCACAGGCCCCTTGATGCGATGCAACGGGACCTGACGACCGGATTCATACGACTGCGCGACCTTTTCGGTCCCCGCTTCCAGGCGATATTCGTTCCGCCTTGGAATCGAATGGCGGATAGCGTCGCGCCCCTGTTACCACAGGTTGGGTTGCAATCGTTTTCAACCTATGGACTGACGCAGAAGTCCCTGGCCGCGCCGCAAGTCAATACACACGCCGACATCATCAATTGGCGCGGTGGCCGTACCTTTCTGGGGGAAAGCGCCGTCCTCGACCTCATGACAAACCACCTTTCGGCGCGCCGTCGAGGCGACGCGGCGGAAAATGCGCCAACCGGGCTGTTGACTCATCATTTGGTCCACGATGACGCCTGTTGGCGGTTCACCGGGGATCTGGTGCAGGCCGTCACGGACCACCCTGCAGCCTCATGGAAAGCGCCGACGGCATGAACGCCGCCCACCAATACCCCCTGAACAGCCTTTACGGCGATTACATTCGCGCGGCGATCGGCGTGGGATTTTGCAGTGTCCCTTTATCTTTTGTTAACGACAGCCCAGTATTGTTAACCATTCTTGCCGGAGTCTTATTATTATTCTTGGGCTTTGGCGCGAAGACGGCCATGCGGCATTTGACCGTCATTCAAACCGAAGAAGAAGGCATCATCGCCAACGGACCATTTGGTCGGCGGATCGCCTGGCGGGATATTAATAAGGTAGCCCTTAAATTTTATTCGACGCGCCGTGATACTAAAGAAGGTTGGATGCAATTGACGATATTCGGCGCAACGGGAAAATTGACGATCGAATCCTCTTTGGACGGGTTCAACGATGTCGCCAATTCCGTCATTCAGGCCGGTTTTCGCAACAACGCGCAAATGGACGAAACGACAATGGAAAATGTCGCCGCCCTGGGCATTGTCGTTGATATGGCGGATGGAGCGTAAAAGAATGTCGCCCGCCTTGCTCAGCATCGAAAACCTGAAGGTCCAGTTCACCTTGCCCGAAGGTATTATCGAAGCGGTCAAAGGCGTTTCCTTTCAAATTCAGCAAGGCCAGACCGTAGCTCTGGTCGGTGAATCCGGATCGGGGAAATCCGTCATCTCACAATGCATCATGGGCATCCTGCCCAAGGCCGCGTCAATTTCGTCGGGCCGGATTTTATACAATGACCCGAAAGACCCGGGAGACGCGATCGACATCGCGGCGCTCAACCCGGACAGCGCGGCGATGCGCGCCGTCCGCGGCAGCCACATCTCCATAATTTTTCAAGAGCCAATGACGTCCCTGTCACCGCTGCACACGGTCGGCGATCAGGTCAGCGAAGCGCTTCATCTGCATCGCAAAACCAGCAGGGCGGAAGGGCTGGAGATCACCCAGGATATGCTGCGTCTAGTCGGATTCCCCGACCCGGCTCGCGCGCTACGAACCTATCCGTTTGAATTATCCGGTGGTCTGCGGCAACGCACGATGATCGCCATGGCGCTGGTGTGCCGCCCCAGCCTGTTGATCGCGGACGAACCGACGACGGCGCTTGACGTCACGATCCAGGCGCAGATCCTCAAATTGCTCCGCGATCTTCAAGGCGAACTCGGTATGGCCGTACTGATGATTACACATGACCTTGGCGTCGTCGCCAACATGGCGGAAAACATCGTCGTCATGCATCATGGCGAAGTTATGGAGTCCGGGGGCCTCAACGACATTTTTCGCAATCCCCAACACCCCTACCTCAAAGCGCTGCACAAGGCCGTACCGCGCTTCGATTTGGCGCCCGGCGAACGCTTGGTGCCCATTCGCGAAATCGAACATCACAAGGGCTTCCTTCAAGAAGCAAAGGAGCCTTGGCCGGAAACCGCCGGCGCGGAAGCGCCCCTGCTGAAGGTGGAAAACCTGTCCAAAGCATTCCAGATTCGCAAAAGCAGCCTCTTCGGCGGCGCGGCGGGACAGGTCAAGGCAGTCGATGGCGTCAGCTTCGAAATCCCCCGCGGCGAATGTCTGGGCCTTGTCGGGGAAAGCGGCTGCGGCAAAACCACATTGTCGAAAATGCTGATGCGCGCGCTGTCGCCCGATACCGGCGCGGTGACCTATAACGACCGCGGCGCGCTTGTCGATGTGTTGGCGCTAACACAACATGAATTAACGTCCTTTCGCCGCAAGATGCAGTTTATCTTTCAAGATCCCTTCAGCTCGCTTAATCCCCGCATGCCGGTCTTCGACATCATCACCGAACCGCTGGTCATTCATGGAATCGGCGATGACGATAGCCGCCGGGAAGCGGCGCGCGAGTTGATGCGCCTGGTCGGTTTGGACGTTCGGCATCTCAACCGCTATCCGCACAGTTTTTCGGGCGGCCAACGCCAACGCATCGGCATTGCCCGCGCCCTGGCGCTGCAACCCGATTTGTTAATTTGCGACGAACCGGTCTCCGCGCTGGATGTATCAATTCAGGCGCAAATCCTCAACCTTCTCAAAGATTTGCAGACCGAGCTCGGGCTTACCTATTTGTTCATTTCCCACAATTTAGCGGTCGTGAACTATATTGCCGACAACATCGCGGTCATGTGCCACGGGCAACTGGTCGAACAAGCCCCGCGCGACATTTTGTTCAAACGACCAACGCACCCCTACACCCAGGCGCTGCTGCAAGCCGTGCCGGAAGCCAATCTGAACGCACCGTTGAATTTCGATCATCTCATGGCGGAAAAGGCGTCCACGCCATCACAATGGCCGCACCCCTTCGCCGATTTAGACGGAACCCGCCCTGTTCTGCGGGACATCGGAGATGGCCATATTGTCCGCGCTTTGGCGGACGCCGAAATTCGGGAACCAGCATCGTGACTTCAGCCTCCTTTCGCGCCGCCCCTTTGTTGATGGCGCTGGCGTTGATGACTGGCGCCATGGCCCCGGTCAGCGCCGTCGCGGCGTCTTATATCGAAACGCCCGTATTTGCGGCGGACGTTGCGGCGGGAAAATTGCCGCCCGTCGCGGGACGCCTGCCGGAAACGCCCTACCTTCGACCCATGAACCAGATGGATCAAACCATCGGGCGCCACGGCGGAACCATGACGATGCTGATGGCGCGACCGAAAGATATTCGGTTGATGATCGTCTATGGCTATGCGCGACTGGTCGCATACGGTCGCGACCTTCGAATCGATCCCGATATCTTGCGCGATTTAGAGATTGAGGACGGTCGAAAGTTCACCCTTCACCTTCGGCCCGGCCATAAATGGTCGGATGGCGCGCCGTTCACCACCGAGGATTTTCGCTATTATTGGGAAGACGTGGCGAACCACGACATGCTGGCGCCGACGGGTCCGCCAGCCGTGCTGCGTGTGAATGGCAAACCACCGGTCGTCACCATCATCGACGAAACCACCATTCGCTATGAATGGGAAAGTCCGAACCCGGCGTTTCTGCCGGCCCTTGCCGGCGCGCGCCCGCTATATATCTACCGGCCCGCCCATTACCTTCGCAAATATCACGCGCGCTACAAGGACAAAGCCAAGCTAAACGCCAAAGCGAAAAAGAAAGGGCAGCGAAACTGGGCGGCCCTGCACAACAAGCTGGACCACCAGTACAAAAACAAAAATATCCGCTTGCCCTCACTTCAGCCCTGGGTCAACACCACCAAGGGACCGTCGGAACAATACATCTTCAAGCGCAACCCGTATTATCACAAGGTCGACCCGGAAGGCCGCCAATTACCTTATATCGATCGCGTCGTCTTTAGCATCGCCAGCGGCAAGATCATTCCCGCCAAGGTGGGAACGGGCCAGGCCGATTTGCAGGCGCGTTATCTGCGCTTTGATAACTTCACCTTTCTAAAGCGCAACGAGAAGAAAAGCGGATTTAACACCCGTCTGTGGCGCACCGGCAAGGGCGCGCATATGGCGCTTTTTCCCAACCTCAACACCAACGATCCGGTGTGGCGAAAACTACTGCGTGACGTGCGCTTCCGTCGCGCGCTGTCGCTCGCCATCAACCGCCATGAATTAAACCGGGTGATTTATTTCGGTCTGGCGCTGGAGGCGCAAAACACGGTGCTTCCCGATAGTCCACTATTTCGCGAGCAGTATCAGAAAAGCTGGACCCAATACGATATCGCCGAAGCGAACCGGCTGCTTGATTCGATGGGACTGGAAAAGCGCGACAGCCGTGGCATCCGTCTTCTGCCCGATGGTCGCCCGCTTGACATTATCGTTGAATCCACCGGCGAAAGCACCGAAGAAGCGGATGTTCTGGAGTTGATCCAGGATAGCTGGCGCCTGGTTGGCGCGAAACTACACACCAAACCGACGCAGCGGGAGGTCATGCGCAACCGCATCTACGCCGGCGAAACCGTTATGGCGATTTCCTCCGGCATGGATAATGGCCTGCCCACCGCCGACATGGATCCAGAAGAACTCGCGCCAACATCGCAGGTTCAATATCAATGGCCTAAATGGGGACAGAACCATGAAACCATGGGCCGCACGGGGGAGGCGATCGACATGCCCGAGCCGAAGCGGTTAAAGGCGCTTCATGAACAATGGCTGCGCGCCACGTCAAGCGAAACCCGGGAGATGATCTGGCATGACATGCTGGCGATCCACGCCGGTCAACTTTATTCCATTGGTCTTATTGCAGGCGTCCTCCAACCCGTCGTAGTGCGCACGACAATGCGCAACGTGCCGGTCCAAGGCATCTATACATGGTTGCCCTGCGCGCAATTCGGCATGTACGAACCAGACAGTTTCTGGTTCGCCGACGCCGCCGCTCCGATAAAACAAGCCGCATCCAGGTAAGGCAAAGGCATAATGCTCGAGTATATCGCCCGCCGCATTCTGGTGATGATCCCAACGCTGCTGGTGATCAGCGCATTGGTTTTCATCATCATCCAGTTGCCGCCCGGCGACTATTTCACGACCTACATGAATGAGCTGCAAAGCCGCGGCGAATCCATCGACGAAGCAAAGATCGCATTCATCAAGCAGCAATACGGTTTCGATAAATCGATGGTGGAGCAATATTTCACCTGGGTGGTGGGCATGCTGCATGGCGATTTTGGCTATTCCTTCGAATACAGTCAACCGGTGTCGGATGTCATCGGCGACCGTTTGCTTTTAAGTTTCATCGTGTCGTTTACGACAATTGTGTTTACCTGGATCGTGGCGTTTCCGATTGGCGTTTATTCGGCCGTGCGGCAATACAGCATCGGCGATTACAGCCTGACGTTTCTTGGTTTCCTGGGATTGGCGACGCCAAATTTTCTACTGGCGCTGGTGCTGCAATGGCTCGCGTTCAGCACGTTCGGCACGTCCATCGGCGGCCTGATGGACCCGCAATACATCGAGGCCGGGTGGTCGCTCGACAAGGCGATGTCGATCCTCGAACATCTTTGGGTGCCGGTTCTGGTCATCGGGACGTCGGGTACGGCGGGCATGATCCGGCGACTGCGCGCCAATCTTCTGGACGAATTGAACAAGCAATATTACGTGACCGCGCGCGCCAAGGGGTTGCCGCCGGGCCGGGCGCTTTTTAAATATCCATTGCGCATGTCGTTGAACCCGTTCATCGCGGATATCGGCAATTTGTTGCCCGAAATTATTTCCGGAGCCGCGATCGTGTCCATTGTGCTGTCGCTCCCGACCACGGGACCGATGCTGCTGACCGCGCTGCAAAGCCAGGACATGTATCTCGCCGGGTCGTTCCTGATGTGCCTGGCGACGCTGACCGTCATCGGCACGCTGCTGTCCGATTTAGCGCTGGCTGCGCTTGATCCGCGCATTCGGCTTGGCGGAGGGGCGAGCCGATGAAACACTTTGTTAACGACGCGCCCTTCGACCCTTATGTCGCCGACACACTGACGCCGGAACAGGAACGCTATTACATGGCGTCGCAATGGCGCTTGATGTGGTGGAAGTTCAGGCGCCACCGGCTGGCCGTGGTCAGCGGCGCGTTTTTGTTGGTGGTGTACCTATCCATCGCTATCAGCGAAATGCTGGCGCCTTACGATTTACAAGCGCGGCACACCGACTATTTATACGCGCCGCCGCAATCGATTCATCTGTTCCACGAGGGCGAATTCGTCGGTCCGTTCGTGTATGGCTACAATGTCAGCCTTAACCTGGAACATTTGCAGTGGGTCTATACCGATAACAATACCCGCGTTCAGAAACTCCGGTTTTTTTGTAACAGCGCGGACTACGACGGCGCGCGTTATGAATTCTGGAATCTGTTCGAGGCTCAGTTTCACATGGTGTGCCCGGCGGCGGGTGGACAGTTGTTTTTCCTGGGCACAGACCGCCTGGGCCGGGATGTGTTGAGCCGAGTCCTCTACGGCGCGCGCATATCGCTGACCGTCGGGCTGATCGGCATTATCATTAGCTTCGTCATGGGTCTGACCATCGGCGGCCTCGCCGGGTATTACGGAGGTATGATCGATTCCGTCGTGCAGCGGATCATCGAAATCATTCGCTCTTTCCCATCCTTGCCGTTGTGGATGGCCCTGTCGGCGATTCTGCCGGTGACGTGGAGTCCCATTCTGGTCTTCGCGGGCATTACGGTCATTCTCGGCATGCTGGATTGGCCCGGATTGGCGCGCGCGGTGCGCTCAAAACTGCTGGCCTTGCGCGAGGAGGATTTTTGCGTCGCGGCCCAGCTAATGGGCGCCAAGCCAAGCCGGATCATCGGACGTCATTTGTTGCCCAGCTTCATGAGCCATCTGATCGCATCGGCCACCTTGTCGATTCCGAGTATGATATTAGGTGAAACGGCGTTGAGTTTCCTGGGCTTGGGCCTGCGCCCGCCGATCACCAGTTGGGGTGTCCTGTTAAACGAAGCGCAAAACATTAACGTCGTCGCGTTGTACCCCTGGCTGATGTATCCGGTTGTCCCGGTAATCCTGATCGTGCTGGCGTTCCAGTTCCTCGGCGATGGTTTGCGTGACGCCGCCGATCCGTACAAGTAGGGCATTATCGGGCCAGGACGATCACATCGACCGGGCTGGCGACGCCTTCAATGGTCATGAGCGACCGGTCACGCGGCGCCGCCAACGCATAGCCCTGCGCTTTACCGTGTTCGTAAACAACGGCGGTGACCAGCGCCCGCGTACCCGCCGACCGATTATGTTTTTCCAACTTGGCGCTAAGGTTCACCGGTTCGCCGATCACGGTGTATTCCAAACGAGTTTCGTCGCCAACCGCGCCGAACACGACGCGCCCGGACGCCACGGCCATGCCAATCTGGATGGGATCCAGCCCCGCCGCCCGGCGCTCCTCGTTCCAGGCGTCCGCGACCGCCACCAATTCATCCACAGCATTCAACGCATCGACGGCGTAACGGTCACTCGGCAACACGGCGCCGAAAGTCGCCAAAATGCCGTCGCCCAGGAATTTATCGATGTTGCCGCCATGTTTCTGGATCACCGGAACCATGCGAGATTCATAGTCGTGCAGTAATTTTATCAGGGCGGATGGGTCCATTGTCCCAGCCAGGGCGGTGAACCCGCGAATATCCACGTTCAGGATTGCCGCTTCGCGCGCCTCGCCTTCACCGGGCTTCACCTGATGCGTCGACCCGGTGATTTTCGAAGCGATTTCCGGCGAAAAGAATCGCGACAAATCCTGATGCGCGGCGGTTTCAATCACGGAGCTTTCCAGCAACCGACGCGCCCGGCGCAACGCCACGGCCAAAACCACCGTCACCACAAGAATGGAAATGATCTTGTCGAACTCAGCACCGAGCAACACGCTGTTCGATGTCATGTAGTCCACGTAGTTGCGCGTGATCATCGTATCTTCCGGGTCGATTTTGACGACATAGACGACCAGCGCAAGCCAGCCAAGCGCCGCCGTCACCCCGGCGAGAAGAACATAGCGCGCCTCAAACCGCAGCGCGCGCAAGGCTATAAAGATGAAAACGTACAGCAATGTCGGCGCCTTCAAATAAAACGATGCCGGTTGATCGTATTGAACGTGAAAGCTCCAAATCAGCGTCATCAACAGCGCCATGTCGGCGACCACCGAAACCGCCAAAAACCAACCTGGCAACCGAATGCGAAAGGACAGCCAGATGCGAAATACCGTAAACAGAAAATAAATCGCCAGGGTCATGCCAACCGGCGTCATCCACGGCGCCACGGACGATGTTTTCGGTGCAATCGCGTATAGTGTTCCGAACGTCAAAACCACGCCGAGCTGGGTCCAAGCGATCAGCCGTTCGCTGGCGTCCTGTTGGCGCCGGATCGCTTCTTGAATCCGAACGGATGTTTCGCCCTTCAGATGCCGGGCCGTTAACGCGTTCTTGTCTTCGCCAAACATCGCCGCACCACCTACTGGTTTCCACCTCGGGTATGTATCCGTTTCAGAACAAAATCCCGATCAATCCTGCATCACCCTTTCTTGAGCCACAGACTCGATTCCACCGCGCCGTCAAGCAGCGGTAGTTCTGACACCCGCGACGCCTTAAACTCCTCAAACATCCGGGTTAGAACATATTGACTTGAAAACACGGGCTCCCACCCGCCGCCGCTCAACAGCGCCGCGACGCCTTGCTGTTCATTGTAGCCCCGCCACGCCCAAGGGCGCGGATAGCCGTCCGGCAAAAACATATCGTGGATATGCACATAAACGCCCGAGGACAACGCGGGCGACACCCGATTCAACAACAGATCAACATCGCTGCCCGGCATCAGGATGTGACTTGAATCAATCGACAGGATATCGCCGGAACCGAGTGCGGCAAAGACATCGCTTTCCACGGACTGCACAACCGAACGCCGCAAACGCACATTCGTCAGTCCTTCCAAGTCCGCGCGCGGCGCGGGGTCGATGGCGGTAATAACCGTCGCGAGACCCCCGTCTTGGACAGCGCGCGCAAAAAACCGGGTGGAATGCCCGGAACCGACTTCCACAATTCGCGCGGGCTTCAGGCTTCGGGTCAAGCCATACGCCATAGCAGCGTCAAGTCTTGGAAACCAGTCCTGTCGCCAGCGCGGCGCCGACGGCGAAGCCGCACCTATACCCGACAATTCCGGCCAATACCGGTTCATATCGGTAAGTCGTTCCGCGAAAGCGTCGGCATGGTCAGCGAATAGCCCCTCGATTGCGGCATACGGCGGCGCCGTTCGGTCGATGGACCCAGCGTGACGATAGGGTATGAAGAATCCGCGGGGCGCCAACCCCAAAATAGTTGGCAGGCCATATTGAAGCCGCTTCCACCAACCGTGAAATCCGGTCACGGAAACAGCGTCTCGCCTTCGCGGGCGACAAGCGTCCCCGGGCGTCGGGCTTCCGCGTCTTTCGCCACCTGGTCCATGAAATCGTCGTCATGCGACGGTTCATGGTGAAACAAAACAAGGGTCTTGGCGCCCGCCGCTTCGACCAGGCGAACGCCTTCCTCCCACGTTGAATGCCCAAACCCCTTGAAGTTCGGGTATTCCGCATCGGTATACGTCGCGTCGTAAATGACCAGATCCGCATCCTGGATAAGCGCGATGATCGCGTCGTCGCGTTCACCCTCTTTATGTTCGGTGTCGGTGATATAGCACAGCGCGCGGCCATCGAATTCGACGCGATATCCCGTCGCCTGGTTTGGGTGGTTGAGCGCGCAAGTGCGAATTGTCACGCCATCGCCCGGCTTTAATGTTTTCCCGCACTGGAAATCGGCATAGGACACATCGGCCTGAAAAACCGTCGGCGGCACGGGAAATAGCGGCGCCATCATCATCTCGATCAGCACATGCTCCAGGCCCAGCGGCGCCTCCAGATGGCCCGCCCACAACCGGATTTCATTGCCCGGCACAAAGAGTGGTCCGAAAAAAGGCAACCCGCAGACATGATCGAAATGCGTATGGGTTAGAAATAAATCCGCCTTGCACGGGCGTAACCCCATAAGCGTTTGGCCAAAGTTACGCAGCCCCGTACCCGCGTCGAAAATCAAACGGTGATCGCCACACATGACTTCCAGGCATGAGGTGTTGCCGCCATACCGCACGGTCAATGGGCCCGGACACGCAATGCTGCCGCGCACGCCCCAGAACTTGACGAAAAAATCCTGCTTTGCCGTCATGCCAAATCAGGGGACCAAGCGATAGCCGCCGGGCTCCGTCACCAGAATTTTTGAATTAGACGGGTCCCGTTCGATTTTTTGCCGTAACCGGTAAACATGCGTTTCAAGCGTATGCGTCGTGACGCCGGCGTTATACCCCCAGACCTCGTCCAACAAAGTGTCCCGATCAACGACCTTGTCTCCCGTCCGGTACAAATATTTCAGGATAGAGGTTTCCTTTTCCGTCAACCGAACCTTCTGTTCCGTTTCATCGTCGACAAGTATTTTCCCGCTTGGTCGAAACGTGTAGGGCCCAATCGTGAAAACCGCATCCTCGCTTTGTTCGTGTTGGCGAAGCTGAGCCCGCAGGCGCGCCAGCAACACGCCAAGCCGAAACGGCTTGGTCACGTAATCATTCGCACCGGCGTCCAGGCCCAAAATCGCATCCGCATCCGTGTCGGCGCCGGTCAACATGATTATCGGCGATTTAACCCCGTTGCGGCGCATCAAACGGCAGGCTTCGCGACCGTCCATGTCCGGCAATCCGACATCCAGAAGAATTGCGTCGAAATAATCATTCTTTACAATTTCCAGCCCGTCGGCCGCCGTGCCCGCAACGGTGGTTTCGAATTCCTCGTGCAGCCGCAACTGTTCCGCCAACGAACCGCGAAGCGCGTCATCATCGTCCACCAACAATACTTTTTTTCCCGTCATTCGATCCTCGTTGCCCATTCTTGGCGCGCACGACGTCATTATACTGCAATTGGAAAAATTTCGCCATTTTCTACATAACTTTCACGGCCTTATGATGTGTTGTCTGCGCCGGGTACGGCGAGAAGATCCATGTGCCCCAACCGCAACCGCAAGACGCCGCGCTCTATCTCATGGCGCCGACGCGCCAGCCAATCCGACGCATCCAGGCCATATGGCAGAACGGCGGCGGCGATCATCCGCGTTAAAGCGTCCAATAAACCCGCATCGGCGGCGCCAAGACGCCAATCGGCGCGACGGCTGGACACCATGAACCCGTGCGTCGTTAAAATCCGGATCATCGCCATTGCGGCCCCGCCGCCCAGCGCAGGACCGAATCCCTTGTCGCGCCGTTGATCGCGGGCGAATAGCGCCATGATGTCATTGTCTCGGTCATGCGCCGGGCTCCACCGCCACCGGCCATCCACGCTCAACGCCAACAGCAAGGGAACGCCGCATACGGACCGCGCGAAGTCGTCAAACCAGTCCTCGGACACAAGGTCGAAAAACGCCGACGCAGTGACGCCGTCCACCCCAGCCAATAACTCCGGCGAAATTCCGGGGGTTAAATCGGCGATAACGACGTCGGCGCACCCGTTCAAGCCTCGCGCCCGCATCAACAAGTCCGGATCGCCATCAACAAGAGTCCAGTCCGGCGCCAGGCCCGGCGCCGACCAGCCCGTTTCGGTTTCGAAATAAAATGCGTTGGCGCCGGCGCCGGACGCCACATCCAAAACGCGCGGGTGCGCCGGGAGTTGCTTGATAAAGCGGTCCGCCAAAGTCTGCGACCGCGCAGCGCTATCGGCCTGTACGCGCAAGCTCAACCAGTCACCAGCAAAGGATTCCATGACGGATCGCTACACAGTAAGCGGCGTCGCGCGAATTGCCGCCTCAAGCACGGTGTCAAACTTGGCGGCGGCGGCGCCCCAGGACGGCAATTGACGACCAGCCCGCGCCGCACCCGCAGCCAGCCCACATCGCAACGGCGCATCCGTCATGACCCGGTCCAGCGCATCGGTTAACGCCGCCGCGTCGCCAACAGGAACAAGCAATCCGCAATCCGCCTGCACGGTGTCGGCGACCGCCCCACCGCCACTGCCGACAATGGGAAGGCTCTGCGCCATCGCTTCGGCGAAGGCCATACCATAGCCTTCGAATTCCGATGCCAGCACGAACACATCGGCGCGGCGGTATTCGGCTTGTAGCTGCGCATCGTCAAGTTCGCCCGTCAGATGGATACGGTCCACTAGGTCTTCACGGTCGATCAGTTCGCGAACTTCAGCGGTCGTCGCGGAGTCCGCGCGCAACGATCCCACGATGGTCAATCGCCAATCGCGCGTGCGGCACGCGGCCAAGGCGGAAATCAATATTCGATACCCCTTGCGCGGGATCACAGACCCGACGGACAACAATCGCAACGGACCGGTTTCGTCGCAGTCTGGAATTATCGCGGTGGAAACAGGTTTCGTGCCCGGTGTCACCACGGAAATATTTTTGCGCGAAACGCCCGCCCGCAGCACTGAAGTCGCCGTGGTCGGGCTGGTGACAATGACGCTCCGCGCCGCGCCAAGGCATCGGATCTCGATTTCGCCAAGCACGCATCTGTCAGCGTCATCAAGACTGGTTTCATCCGCCAGAAGATGATGGATGAGGGCGATTATGCAAAGACGCGGCGCGTTACGCTCAACCAGCGACGCGAACGCAGGCAAGGCCAATCCATCCACAATCACGAGCGCGCCGTCGAGCGCCGACTCGATCATGTTTGTCGCCGCCGTTACGGCCGTGGCGTCAGGGCGCGGGAACCGCCCTTCCAGCTCATGCAAGCGCACATCGCGCCCGCGCTTCCGCAACCCGTCGATAATGCGTCGGTCATAGCCGTACCCACCGGTCTTGCGTTGGATCGTTCCGGGAACGACAAAATGAATCGACCGCTTATCCATCTTCGCGGATGGCCGCTTCGTAGGCGGCCCAGGCGTCTGGTTTTTCGCGCAAGGTCACGCCAACCCGCGCCACCTGATCCACCGCATCGCCACCCAATCGATCTTCGCGAATTCCAGCGACAAAACGGTCGAAGATATCTTTCGCCAGGACTTCCGTGGTTGTGTTGCGTCCCGTAAATTCCGGCAAGTCGTCAAGATTTCGATACGATAGCGGCGCCAGCACGTCGCCCAATAATGCCGCCGCACGGCCAATATCGGCGACAATGCCATTTTCATCCAGGGTGCGGCGGGACATCGTTATTTCCACCACATAGGTGGCGCCGTGCAACCGTTGCGCCGGACCGAAGATATCCCCTGCAAGCGAATGTGCTATCATCACGCTATTGGATACGGTCACGCTGAACATAAAGTCGGCCTCCGGATTGATCTCTTAGGAATATGTCACAACGTGACAAAGGGTGTCACCCGGGTCGCTCACCAGGCTAGCCATTGTTTCCGGTAAATCCTCGAACGCCGAGCGGCCTGTAATCAAGCAATCGAACATAGGGTCCCGCAATAACCCCATTGCGAATGTCAGCCGATCGCGCCGGGTTCGCCGCGACCGGCGGCTGGCGGCGACGGCGCCAACCTGACTGGCGCGAATGGACAACCGCTTGGCGTGAAACGCCTCGCCGAGCGGCGCCGACACCGCGCGGTCGCCATACCAGCTCATCTCGATAATAGGTGCCTCGAATCCGGCCAGCCCCAGCGCCGTCGTCAAGCCCGCGCTCACGCCACTGGCGTGGAAGACAATATCAGCCGATCCTGTCGCGTCCTTCGGGGCGGCGAAGCCAACATTTAGAGCGGCCGCCACCGCCGCACGGTTCGGGTTGACGTCCACCAACTGAACCCGCGCGCCGGGCAAGCGCCCACACAACGCCGCCACCATGCAACCGACAACGCCGCCGCCGACCACCGCAATCCGGTCGCCGATCCGGGGGCCCGAATCCCACATCGCGTTGACGGCGGTTTCCATGTTGGCCGCCAAAACGGCCCGGTCGTCGGAAACATCGTCGGGAATGGTGATCACCGATGCGGCGGGAGCGACATACCGGTCCTGATGCGGATATAAACAAAACACCCGCGCGCCACTGTCCTGGACAACGCCAGCGGACGCATACCCGTATTTAACCGGCGCGGGAAAGTCGCCGTCCTGGAACGGACATCGCATCGCGGAATATTGGCTTTCGGGTACGTGGCCCATAAACACCAACGCTTCGGTGCCCCGGCTTATGGCGCTGCGAACCGTTTCGACCACGACATCATCGGGTCCTGGCGCATGAACGGGCGCGGCGCGAATTTCGCCACGGCCCGGCGCCGCCACCCAAAACGACCGTTCGACCGCTTTGTTCAGCATCGAGGCTTCACCCATCGTTAAAGCCGCAATCGAACAAAATATCGTCTCCGAAATCGAACCGGCGTACAGTCGGGCGCCGTCCCTCGGCCAGGGTTTCCACCGGCGGCAACGTTATGGCCGGGCGACCCGAGCCCAGAATCATCGGCGCGACGGTGATATGCAGCCGGTCGAGACATCCGGCCTGCAGAAATCGCGACACCGTCACGCCACCGCCTTCGACAAAAATTCGCGACAATCCACGCGCGGCCAAAACCTCCAAAATCGCGTGGGGACACAGGCCCGTTTCCACTGAATTATCAACAAGTCCTGCGGCAAGTCCCGTGGCGGCGCGGCGCGCCCCCAGAACCATGGACAAGCCGTGCCGATCACGATCGCCGGCCAACGCTTCATCGCAAATCAGCAATGTCTCGGCGGCGCCGTCCTGAAACACATCGAAATCGACCCCAAGGCGGCGGCGCGGGTCAAGCACCACGCGAACCGGATTGTCGCCATCGCACAACCGCACGGTCAAGCGCGGATTATCGGAGGCGACCGTACCCGCCCCGACGACCACGGCGTCGAACAACGCCCGCATCCGGTGATTGTGCAGTATGTCCACCGGGCCTGTGACGAAGTGCGAAGCGCCGGTCACGGTGGCGATCCGACCGTCAAGACTCTGTCCCAAATGCGCCGCGACATACGCGTCCTGACCGGCGCATAGCGGTCCGTATAACGCCATCAACGATGGCCATGGCGGCGGTGTTGTTTCCAGATTAATGGGTTGGCGATTCCATCGGTAATCAAGCAAAGTGCGCCAGTTTTCGTCAGGTATCTCGCAATAAGCCAGATTTTCCTCGACTAAATTTGCGGATACATCAATGGTGCGGGTCAAACCGTTGGTCAATTCATGGGACCGTTTATTATTTTCCATTAGCCAATTCCGCTGTTCGACCATATATCAATCAGATGACGGATTCCACCGCGTTAAGCCGCCCTTTGGACCATGCTGGATGCACATTGCTGGCGACTGGCGGGCTTGTGGCGGCGCTGATGTGGTGGACCAATCCATCCCTCGCCGCCAGTTTCACCGCTGCGGGCGCGTATTTCGCCGCTGCGATGATGGTGCTGGCGATTGGCGCACGCGGCGGCGCCCTGCGCCGCTTTGGCCACGCGAACCGGATCACATGGCTGCGGACCGCCCTCGCCGCGATGTTGGCCGGGTTCGCGATTGACGCCTCGACCGCCAATGCCGCCATCTGGTGGGGCGTCATCAGCGCCGCCTGCATCGCGCTGGCCCTGGACGGGCTGGATGGGTTTGTCGCGCGACGGCGCAATGAGTGCACCGCTTTCGGCGCGCGGTTTGACATGGAAACCGACGCCGCCCTGATCCTGGTTCTTACGGTATTGGTCTGGCAGTCCGGCAAAACCGGGTCTTGGGTTTTGATTATTGGTGCGATGCGCTATGTTTTCATTGCGGTGGGGCATGTTTATCCGATATTGACCTCCCCATTACCGCCAAGCATACGCCGCAAGTTGGTTTGCGTCGGTCAAGTCGTTGGTCTCGTCCTGTGCCTTTTGCCGATCATTCCCACGGAAATTGCTTCCTTCATGGCCAGCCTGGCGCTGGCGGCCTTGACCTTGTCCTTCGCCAAGGACGTAATGACGTTAATACGACCAGAACCAAACGAACACCTTACCGGGCGAACACTGTATAAATAGCCAATGACACACGGAACACAGCCACCAACGATGACGCGCCAGACTCAGACTAAAACACAGGCCCAGGCTCAAGCGCAGGACCAGAGCCGGGCCTTAAATCGGAGTGTCACCGCCGTCGCACGGGCGATAGGCGATTTACGCCGTGGCGCGCCCGTTGTTCTGCGCGCCGCCCAATCAGCCATCATCGTCGCGGCCGCCGAAAACGGCCCCGGCGCCTTGACCGCCGTGACAGATCATGACGCCGCCTGCGTCATCACGGCGCCACGCGCCCAGGCGCTGGGATTGGATCAAGGCGACGCGACGGCGATCGTGATTGAGTCGCCAGACCCGTTAAGCGTGCTGGACATCGAAACCATCATCGGCGACGCCGCAGCGCAGAACCCCACGCTCTTGGGATCGACGCTGTCGGGTTCAACGGCGAACCCGTTGCAGATGGCGGCGGTTGAACTGGTGAAATTGGCCCGATTATTGCCAGCCGCGCTGGTGAGCGATTGCCCCCCTGCGACAAACGCCACGCCAGAAGTTACTCCGGAAGCCTATGCCGCGCAGGAAAACCTGCTGATCGTCGACGCAGACGACATCGTACGTTATCGCGCCGCCAGCGAAGAACTGCTCGACGCGGTGGTTGAAGTCGATGTGCCGTTGGCCGGCGCTGAAAACACCCGGATGGTCGCATTCCGCCCCGCCGATGGCGGCAAAACCCATCTTGCGATTATCGTCGGCGCCCCCGACCCCGCCGAACCGGTGCTGACCCGATTGCATTCCGAATGTTTCACGGGGGACCTTCTGGGAAGCCTTCGTTGCGATTGCGGCGATCAGTTGCGCGGCGCGATTGACGCCATTGCCGCCGCCGGAGGTGGTATTCTTCTCTACCTGGCGCAGGAAGGGCGCGGCATCGGACTGGTCAACAAGCTCCGCGCTTACCAATTGCAGGACGCGGGGTTCGACACCATCGACGCCAATGAACGTTTAGGCTTTGACGCCGACGAGCGCGTCTATACGCCAGCCGCCAACATGCTGAAGCAACTGGGATACCGCTCGGTGCGCCTGATGACCAACAACCCGGTCAAGGTCGCAGCGTTGAGCGCGCACGGGGTCATGGTGTCGGACCGTGTACCGCACGCCTTTCCCGCCAATGGACACAACGAACACTACCTTCAGACCAAGGCCGCTCGCGGCGGCCATATCCTGTAACCCCACGCCCTTACGGTCCTGCTCACTAATTTGACGGCGCAACGGCCCAACCTACGGCTGATCCTGCCGTTCGGGGGACAAGCTTGCCGCATGACCGGGGCAAAAGATTCCGCCGCGCGCCTTACCATCCGCCAAAACCCGTGAAAATTCACATTCCCGCGTGGCGCCGGGTTTGCAAGTGATATGGCGGAGACAAATATGCAAGAAATGACATCACAGGGCGTCGCCCCGCCGCCAATGGCGCCGGTCGCGAAGGCGTTCGGGGCGAAAGCGTTTAGCGCGAAGGCGATTGACGCGAAAACAACCGGGGTAAAAGCGACCGATGCGCCACCCAAGGTGACGCGTGAACCGCTTTCCGACCATGAACTTTTCCATCTGGAAATCCTCGCTGAAGAGGATGCGTCCATTGACCTTCCCACCAACCCCAACAGCGCGGGCGCGCAATCCGCTTTTTTCGGCGAGGATGGCCTGACATTCGGGGATGTACTCGACATCATTAACCCGCTGCAACATATCCCCGTCGTTTCAACCCTGTATCGTGAATTGACAGGGGACGAGATTTCACCGGGCGCGCGCATGGCGGGCGGGGCGCTGTTCGGCGGCCCCATCGGGCTCGCTGCAGCGACCGTGAACAGCATCGTCGAAATGTCCACGGGTTCGGACATTGGTAAGGCGGTCGTGGCCGCCATTAACGGCGACGACGCAGCGCCAGTGACCGTCGCAACGCCCAATCCCACCCCCACAAGCGACGTTTCGCCGGCAATTATCGCAGCGATAACGCAACCTGCCGCCGCGCAAACAATCGCCCCCCGAATTGCCAGCGGAGAGGCGCCGAGGCCGCCCACGGCCAACAATCCCCAGATGGCGAGCGAAGCGACACCGGGGTCATTGATGAATTTATACAAATCGACAACGCCGGCGCGGGCCATGACTCCGACCGAAGCCTTATTGCAAGCCAGGGCCGCGGTTCCCCTTGCCGGGTCGGTCAAGGGTTTGGGATATGCATCGCGGTCCCGGTTCCAACCCGCAGTAACCCCTACTCCCGCACCCACGACGCCGACCACGGCGCCAAAGATTGGCGCGCGTCTGTCCAAACAGTTAACCTTGCTCGCCGCGCAATCCCAATCGGGGCCAAGCATCCCTCGATCTGACAAAGCCGCGCTCGCAAGGGAGGCGCCGACGAAACCTGTCGGCCAAACGGTTCCGAACCCGTCAGCGGGCGCGCACGCGGCCACAACCTCCGAACCTCTTCCAACAAGCCAAATTCCCACCGCCATGCGTGACGCGTTGGACCGATACGAACAGATGAAACGCCAGCGACTTTCGCCCGGTTAACCGGCTTGGCGCAACATCGGCCCATGGTATAAGTCCAATCCATGGACATGCAGGTTTTCGCGGATAATCGTTTGCTGTGGCGGGATCGAACCTATCGGTGCGCACTCGGCCGATCAGGACTCAGCGCCGATAAGTCCGAAGGCGACGGGGCGACGCCCGTGGGATGTTTTGACCTTCGCCGCGTGATGTATCGCGATGACCGTCTTGCGCAACCGAAAACCCGCCTGCCCGTCGCGCCCTTGGCGCCGAACGATGGTTGGTGCGACGACCCGGAACACCCGCGCTATAACCAGCCTGTCACCCGACCGTTCGAGCATAGCCACGAAGCCCTGTGGCGAGACGATAATCTCTACGACGTCATCGTGATTTTGGGCCACAACGACGACCCACCGGTTCGCGGTGCGGGCAGCGCGATATTTCTGCATGTCGCCCGCCCCGATTACGGCCCCACCGAAGGCTGCGTCGCCATGGCGGCGACGGATCTGCTCGAAATTCTATCGACCTGTGGCCCCGGCGACAGGATACGGATTCTTAACGCGGCTGGCGTTCCCCGAAAATAGCCGTGCCAACACGCACATGCGTGGCGCCGAACGCGATGGCGATTTCATAATCCGCCGACATGCCCATGCTAAGGTTTTTCAACCCATGGCGCGCCGCGATTTCCCGCAGCAAAGCGAAATGAAGCGACGGCTCCTCGCCGACCGGCGGAATGCACATAAGCCCCGTAACCCAAAGGCCATGGTCCTTAAGGCAGCTTTCGATAAACGCATCGGCGTCTTCCGGCAGGATTCCCGCCTTTTGCGCCTCCGCGCCGGTATTGATTTGCACAAAACATTCGAGCCGTTTATTGGCGTGCGTCATTTCCTTCGCCAACGCTGCCGCCAGTTTCGGTCGATCGACGGTCTCGATAACGTCGAACAGCGCAACGGCGTTGCGGACTTTATTGGTCTGCAATGGCCCGATAAGATGCAGCCGCGCGTCGGGATACTGCGCTTTCAGTTCCGGCCATTTTGCTTCGGCTTCCTGCACGCGGTTTTCGCCGAAGACCATATGACCCGCCGCCAACGCCGCGCGCGACCGTTCGCCCGGATGCGCCTTGCCCACTGCCACCAACGTCACCGAATTCGGATCACGGTCAGCGTTGCGCGCCGCATCGGCGATTTTTGCTTCAACTGCTTTCAAATTCGCCGCGATATCCAACACATCCACCATCATTTCGTCTTTCGATCACGCGTTGCATAATGAACCGATGGCCCACATCTTATATTATAATGGCCCTTTAGATTTGTAAGCCATGCAATCCATGATCATTAAATATTCACCACGGCATAATCCTATGGCAAAGTTGCCCCGTTATCGGGCATAAAGCGTTCATGATGATGATAAACCGTTTCCTGAAAATACTGCCGCTACTCCTCGTGATTGGCGGCTGCGGCGCTTTTGGCATTCAACCAGACCCACCACCGCCAACGGCGGTTCCGCAGGCCACTTCCTCTGGCGCCGGCGAGGGGGGGCTTATAGACAAGTGGTTTGGCGATAAATCTTCCGGCGAGGGCGGCGGCGGCGGAATCGCGGTAAACAGCTTTCTGTGGCGCGCATCGCTCGACACTATGTCCTTCATGCCGCTTAAACATTCCGACCCGTTCGGCGGCGTCATAAATTACGACTGGTATTCGCCGCCCGAATCTCCCGGCGAACGGTTGAAGGTCACGATCTACATTCTGGACCGCCAATTGCGGGCCGACGGCCTGCGCATTTCGGTTTTTCGGCAAACGCGGTCCGGCGAGGCCTGGCTTTCGGCCAAGATTGATCCGAAGACGACGCGCGATCTGGAAAACGCGATTCTGAAACGGGCGCGCGAAATGCGCATTGCGTCCAGCGTCATAAAATAATAAGCGCCTGAAATTTTCATCTGTATTTGAATACGCGAGTCACGGCATGAGCCGATACAATCCAAAAGAAACCGAAGCCAAGTGGCGAAAAGTCTGGGAAGACCAGGCCGTCTTCGAAGTTTCGGAGAAACCCGGCGTCGAAAAGTATTATGTTCTCGAAATGTTTCCGTACCCGTCCGGGCGGATTCACATGGGGCATGTCCGCAACTACACCATGGGCGACGTCGTCGCACGTTTCAAGCGGGCGCAAGGCTATAACGTATTGCATCCCATGGGATGGGATTCATTTGGGTTGCCGGCGGAAAACGCCGCTTTTGAAAACAAGGTCCATCCGGCCAAATGGACGCGCGAAAACATCGCCATCATGCGCGACCAACTCAAATCAATGGGTCTTTCCATCGACTGGAGCCGGGAAATTTCGACATGTGAGCCGGAATACTACCGCCACGAACAAAAGATGTTTTTGGACTTTCTCAAACACGACCTTGCCTACAAACAAGAATCCTGGGTGAACTGGGATCCTGTCGAAAACACGGTGCTGGCGAACGAACAGGTTATCGACGGACGCGGTTGGCGCTCCGGCGCGGCGGTCGAACGCAAACAGCTCTCACAATGGTTTTTTCGCATCACCGCCTTTGCCGACGAACTTCTCGATGCGCTTGGCGCCATGGAGCGGTGGCCGGAAAAAGTCCGAACCATGCAAACCAACTGGATCAACCGGTCGGAAGGCGCGCGGGTTTTTTTCCCGTATGCCGACCAGACCGCCAAAAACGGTCGCCAGGGCTCCTTGGAAGTGTTCACGACGCGGCCGGACACATTGTTCGGCGCTTCGTTCTGCGCTTTATCGCCAAATCACCCTCTGGCTCTCGAATTGGCGAAAACCAATACCGAACTGGCCGCGTTCCTGACCGAATGCGCGCAACTGGGCACCAGCGAGGAGGCGATCGAAAAGGCCGAGAAACGCGGCTTCGACACTGGCGTGACCGTGCGCCATCCCTTTGATCTTGATTGGGAATTGCCAGTTTACATCGCTAATTTTGTCCTCATGGATTACGGCACCGGCGCGATATTTGGCTGCCCAGCGCACGACCAGCGGGATCTGGACTTCGCGCGCAAATATGATTTACGCGTCGTCCCCGTGGTGCTCCCCAAGGATGTGGACCCTGCCGAATTTTCGGTCGGCGACGAGGCCTATGTCGGCGACGGTGCGTTGTATAATTCGGGGTTTCTGGACGGTTTAGACGTCAAATCAGCCATCAGCCAAGCCATCGAGAAGCTTGTCGCGGACAATCTTGGCGAAGGAACGATCAACTACCGTTTGCGTGACTGGGGTGTTTCGCGGCAACGCTATTGGGGTTGCCCGATCCCGGTTATCCATTGTAGCGATTGCGGCATCGTGCCGGTTCCCGAAGCGGATTTGCCTGTCACCTTGCCCGATGACGTGTCTTTTGACGTGCCGGGCAGTCCGCTGGACCATCACCCAACCTGGAAACATGTCGATTGCCCGAGTTGCGGCAAGCCCGCCACGCGGGAAACCGATACATTCGACACCTTCGTCGAATCGTCCTGGTATTTCGCACGGTTTTGCGCGCCCGTCGATGACGCCGCGTTTACCCGCGCAGCGGTCGATTACTGGATGCCCGTGGATCAATATATTGGCGGTGTCGAACACGCGGTGCTGCATTTACTGTATGCGCGGTTCTTTACACGTGCGTTAAAACAATGTGGATATCTCGGCGTCGATGAACCCTTCGACGGCCTGTTTACCCAAGGTATGGTGTGCCACGAAACCTATCGAGACGCCGATGGCGGTTGGGTCTTCCCCGATGACGCGCGCCCCGACGGCGACGGCGGTTACCTCAACGCGAACACAGGCGGACCGATTACCGTCGGGCGCTCGGAAAAAATGAGCAAATCGCGCCGCAATGTCGTTGATCCCGAAGTGATCCTTGATGCTTACGGCGCAGATGCGGGGCGGCTGTTCATGATGTCCGACAGCCCGCCCGAACGGGACCTTGAATGGACTGAAGCAGGAATCGACGGGGCCTGGCGCTATGTTAACCGGCTTTGGCGGCTGGTGACGGGCGCCGTTGACACAATACCGGCGGCAGATAGCGAAATTCCGGATGACATCAGCGCCGCTGATTTGGAAAAATTACGCGTCATGCACAAAACCATCGACGCCGTCACCGCCGATCTTGAACGGTTCCGGTTTAACCGCGCCGTCGCGCGGGTTCGTGAATTGAGCAATTTGCTGTCTGGCGACGTTGAAAACCCCGGTGTACTGCGATTTGGGCTCGAATCACTGGTCCAGCTTCTTGGCCCAATGATGCCGCACATCGCAGAAGAGTTATGGCGTCGTCTGGGCCACGAAACGTTTCTGGCCGACACGCCATGGCCACGCGCTGATTCGACGCTGCTTTCCGATGAAACCGTGACCCTTGCGGTCCAGGTGAGGGGCAAACTGCGCGGGACGATAGACATGCCGATTAACAGTGATGACGCCGCCGTCGAACAGGCGGCGCTCGCCCTGGATGGCGTCCAGCGGATTACCGGCGGCGCGACGCCGCGCAAGATCATCGTTATTCCCAACAAGGTGGTCAATGTCGTTCTTTAGCAAAACACTTTGTTTCGCAGCGATGCTATGGCTCCTGGCTGGGTGCGGCTTCGAACCATTATATGGGTCCAGGGGCCAAGGCTCCCGGGTCGATTCCGCTTTGAGCGAGATACGCATCGCACCTATCAAGGACCGGGCCGGACAGCAGCTGTACAATTATTTACTGGATCGACTTAATCCGCGCGGCGCTCCTGATCGCCCACGCTTTATTCTGACGACAACCCTGGCGATCAGTAAAGTCGAACTGGGGATCGAACGCGACGAAACCGCGACCCGCGCCAAATTAAGCCTGTCCGCCAATTTTTCCCTGCGCAATGCAGCCGATAACGCCGTCGTCTATGCCGGCTCGTCTCAATCGACCAACAGTTTCAACATCGTCGAATCAGATTTCGCGACATTAAGCGCCGAAAAGGACGCCATTGATCGCGCCGCACGGGTCGTTAGCGAGGAAATCAAGACTCGGTTGGGGCTTTATTTGAACCGGACAGTCCCTCCACGCCCCTGAAATATGGCGAGTGAAAGTTCGAGCGAATGAAAATTCAGGCTAGCCGTATCGAACAATTCGTTAAATCTCCCGACCCGGCTGTTCGCGCCGTGCTGGTGTACGGCCCGGATTCCGGCCTCGTCCGCGAACGCATAGACGTCCTTACCAAGACCGTTTCGGAAGACCCCGGGGACCCCTTTCTTGTTGTTGAAATTATGGGATCGGCATTGCGCGACGACCCGGCCCTGCTGGCCGATGAGGCCGCGGCGATTGCATTGATGGGCGGTCGCCGGGTGGTTCGTATTCGCGACGCTGCAGATTCCCAAGCCGCAGTATTTAAAATGTTTTTCGAAGACTTGCCTGGCGACGCCCTGGTGTTGGCGCAGGGCGGTGACCTCTCCCCGCGTTCGGCGCTGCGCAAACTGTTCGAAAGTGAGGACGCTGCCATTGCACTGCCTTGCTATGCGGATGACGAACGAAGCCTGGACGCCGTCATTCAAGACACACTGAAACAAGACAACGTCTCGATTACGCCCGACGCCGTCGCCTATTTGCAGGCCAATCTTGGAACCGACCGCGGTCAAACCCGGTCCGAGCTGCGCAAATTGGCGCTATACGCCGGAGACGGTGCACAGGTGACTTTGGATGACGCAATGGCCTGCGTTGGCGATTCCAGCGCCTTGACCCTCGACACGTTGATTTACGCCGCCGCAGGCGGGGATGCGCCGGGTGTTGATCGCGCCCTGGCCCGAAGTTACCAGGAAGGTATTAATCCGGTTACGATTTTGCGCGCCGTCGGGCGTCATATGTTGCGGTTGCAATTGGTTCGCGCGCAAGTGGACAGCGGCAAACGCACCGATGACGCCATGAAATCGCTGCGCCCTCCGGTGTTTTTTAAAATGAAAGGCCCGTTTAGTCGACAGGTCAGCCTGTGGCGCGGCGCGGCGATTGCACGCGCACTGACTTTGATCCTCGACGCCGAAACGCAATGTAAGGAAACCGGCATGCCCATGGAGGCTATTTGCGGGCGCACCCTGTTGCAGATCGGGCGTTTGGCCGCCCTCCGCCGAAACGCTGCGCATTAGTTCCAGAGTTGCTGGTTAAGGCGCCCCGTGGGTCAAGCGCTGTAAGACATCGTCGAGTTGTTCCAGCGTCTTGTACTGGATGGTCATGGATCCGCCCTCGCCGCGAACCTTGAATGCTACCTTCAGGCCCAAAAGATCCGTTAAATCCGATTCCAGCGCCGCGATATTTGGGTCCTTATCCTTTGCGGTTGCCGGCGCTGCAGCGGCAGATTTCGGTTTCGCGGCCTTGACCAACCGCTCGGCCTGACGGACGTTCAAACCGCGCCGGACGATCTGCTGCGCCATCGCAGCAGGGTCTTCGGCGACGACCAGCGCCCTTGCGTGTCCCGCCGAGAGCTGCCCGTCGTCAATCATCCGCTTCACGTTTTCCGGCAACGACAACAATCGCATCATGTTGGCGATGTGGCTGCGGCTTTTCCCAACGGCTTGCGCCAAGGTTTCCTGGGTATAGGAAAATTCTTCGGTCAACCGTTGATATGCCGACGCTTCTTCGACCGGCGTTAAATCTTCTCGCTGTATATTTTCAACGACGGCGATTGCCAAGGCCGCACTATCGGACAACTCCTTGATAACAACAGGAACTTCGGTTAACTGCGCCTGTTGCGAGGCGCGCCAGCGACGCTCGCCCGCGACAATTTCATAACTATTCGATTGTTCCGAGTGACGACGAACCAACAGTGGCTGCAGTACGCCTTGTTCGCGAATGGATTGGACCAGGGTCGCCAGCGCGTCCGGATCGAAAACACGGCGCGGCTGGAATGGTCCCGGCTGCAACTGTTCAATCGGAACCATCTTCGACAGGCGTAACCGGTCAAGCGACGCGTAATCTTCCGACTCGTCGCCAAGCAGCGCCGACAGGCCCCGTCCCAAACCGCGTTTTTTCGTGTCGTCGGCCGCCATCAGGCGCTCAATCTACGTTCCAAGTTCAGGCTCCGCTCTTGTTTAAGAACCTCGCCCGCCAAATGAATATACGCCTGGCTGCCCGCGCAGCGCCAATCATACAACAACACGGGCTTGCCGAACGACGGCGCTTCGGAAACGCGAACATTTCGCGGAATCACGGTTTGGTAGACCTTGTCACCGAAATGGTCGCGAACATCCGCCGCAACCATGTCCGACAAATTGTTGCGCCGGTCATACATGGTCAACACGACTCCCTGAATTTCCAGCGCCGGGTTGAACGCCCGCTTGATCCTATCAACCGTCTTCACCAAATGACTGAGGCCTTCCAGGGCGTAGAATTCACATTGCAATGGCACCAATACGGCATGCGCAGCGCAAAAGGCGTTCAACGTCAACAGCCCCAACGCCGGCGGACAATCAATCAAAATGTAATCGAAGTCGCCGGACACGTCGGCCAAAGCGCTCTTCAAGCGAAATTCGCGGCGCGGTACGTCGATCAACTCCAACTCCGCGCCCGATAAATCCACAGACGATGGCACCACCGACAAACCCGGCACCATCGTTGGGACAATGGCCTCGGCGATTCGCGCGTCGCCCACCAAAAGACTGTATGTGGTTTCCTTTCGCATGGCGCGCTCAACGCCAAGCCCGGTGCTGGCGTTTCCCTGGGGATCAAGATCGATGATCAGAACCTTTTTGCGGATGGCGGCCAAGGCCGTCGCTAAATTCACCGCTGTCGTCGTTTTACCGACGCCGCCTTTTTGGTTCGCGACCGCCAAAATGCGTGGGTCGCCCCCACTGGCGCCAAGCGTTTTCGTAAGGTCTTCGACTGCATCGCCGGATTCAGGGATTTGGAACGCCATTTTGGTCCAACCTCTCCACTTGCAAGATGACCCCTTCCGGATCAACACTGCTTTTTAAAGTATGAACCCTAATATCCCATAATTTCTGCGCTTTGGTCAATTCATCTTTATGCCGTTTTCCTTTGAGGAATAAACATATTGAATTCGGCGCCATATAGGGATTCGCATATTCGATAAGCCGTGGCAACGGCGCCAACGCCCGCGCGGTCACGACATCAACGGGCCACGGGGTTAACGCTTCGATCCGGTCATTATGAATGTGAATGTCAACGCCGGTTTCACGAGCGGCTTCGCGGAGAAAGGCGCATTTCCGCGTATTCGCTTCCACAAGGTGGGCCGCCCGCACGCCCATCACCGCCAAAACTAACCCCGGAAACCCGGCGCCCGACCCGAAATCCAGAAGCTCGATATCCATCGAGGGCAGCAAAGGAACCAGTTGCGCGGAATCGAGAAAATGACGCCGCCAAAGGTCAGAAATCGTGGCGGGTCCCACCAAA
>JABJJH010000276.1 GCA_018660965.1 Rhodospirillaceae bacterium
CCCCCTGCACCGTTTATTATTGGCGTATGTAAAGGGTATTTTAGGCTACAGGCTGATTAGCGCAGCAAAAATAAAGGTATATATTCCGAATATTCTTGATTTTGTTCCATATGATCCTGTAGACAGTCCACGCAGCGCGGCGTGCACCCCCTTCAAACAGGAACATGCCCCATGCCCGTTACGACAACCTCCCCACTGGCCTGCAGCCCGCGTGACCGGAAGACGAAAATTTCGGCGCGATCTTCGACCTCGACGCGCCTGTGGGGGCCCGCCAGGAAAACCGCGCCCCCGACGTGAAGACGGTCGAGACCGCGCTGGGCGCTGCAAGATCCACGCTTCCGCGGGGATGGCTGAATTATGCGCTTGTGCAAGAAACAGACGGCTTCGCCATGTATGTCCGAAATCCGTTAAGGCCAGGAGATCGGCCCGAGAAATAGGTTGCGTTTTGCCCGGGCCAGCAGTTCATTTGTGCTTCAGCGTGACATATTTAGTCCTTAGGCGCTCATTTAAGTTATGACGGATAAACAACAAGTTATTTATGAAGTCCTGGTAGGCGACGGGAGCCGGTGGATCATTGATTCAACCCATCGGGCGAGGTCCCTCGCCACGAGCCAGGCGCACGCGTTGCTGGGAAGCGGACAGCACAAGTTGGTCAAGGTGACGCGGGAAAGAGACGGCGGGGAACCGGAAATCGTCTTTCAGCAGGAAGGCGAAACGCAGGCTGAAAAGCCCGTCACCATTTCACAGATTGACGATGCCGCGATCTGCGCCGATCTCGCCGACCTGATCACATTCGAGGCGCGGAAGACGACGGGGAGAGTGCTGCGAAAATATCTCGACCAGCAAAATTTAACGGCGCTTGAACTCCTCCATGACCACGGTCATCTCCGCGACCTGCGACGAACGGAGCGATTATTCGATCAGGCGATCCACCGGATCGCATCGGTCCAGGCGCGCATCCTCGACGAGGCCGCGCCAGCGCGCATTGATCTTCTCTATCGGCTCGCGGTCGAGGCGACCGACGCCGCGCGGGACGCCGGCGACACGGGCGCATTCGTTAAGATCCTGAATGAACAGGGGCTGACCGCCGCCTTAGAGGCGATTGGGGAGGCGGTCGGTCCTGGAACGCGGCGGTATTTCATTCATTGCGTGCTCGCGGCCTATATCGGTCAAGACCGGGAATGGCGCCCCAAGCTCGGTCTTGTTCTCGACCTTTTGGAAAAGCAGCCGGACGACGCCGCACTGATCCATCTCGATGAACTCTGCGCCGAAATCCTGGATGGGGCGGAATCGGTCAGGGAAATTCTCGGCGCGCCGCAAGATATCGCAACCGCGCTCGACGTCATGATGCAACTCGCCACCGGACAATACGCCCCGGCGGGGCGCGCCGACCCGTTGCTTAAACGCGTTGGCCAGACCATGAAGCGTCACGATCTGCCGGTGACGCGCGGCATTCTGCTGGAACGGGTGGCGCGCGCGATGTCGAGCACCCAGCCCCTGACACGGGAAAGCGAGGCGACCGACAGGGCCGTCTTTCCCAAGCTCCTGAAAATGCTTATCGCGCCGGCTGGACTGCGCGGCGGCGTGGCGATGAGCGAGGCGGTCACGCGGCGCGCCCGCATCGTCATGAAGCGCGGTGAAAACGATTTATCGCCGGGTGACGCCATCGCCCGTATCCTGGCCGTGTTACCCAATCAAGCGGTTGGCGTCGGCTATCTCTTCGATCTGCACCGTTCCGAATTTGGCAAAAAATACGCCGCCCCCATATTGTCGGCGATTTTGAACATCGTGAAACCCATGAACACGTTGAGCGATCTGCTGCCGGCGAAAAGCAGCCCGGAAGATTTCGCCGCCGCCGTGACCGATTTACGCCACCGCATCGGCGCCGACGCCTTGGGCCCGGAAATAGGCGCCCTCATGGCGAAAAAATTCGACCGCATCCTTGATCCCAACGACGATGACGCGCCAGCGGTTCGCGTCGCGGCGCCCCGCAAACCGCGCAAGAAAGAGCGTGGCTCCAGCGAACGCGTCTATGCCCCCGGCGATATAATCTTTCAAGAGGGCGACCCTGGCGACGAAGCATTTATGATCGTTTCCGGCAAAGTCGAAATCTCAACCGGTTCCGGGGAAGAGCGAATTGTTATGGCGACGCTGGGACGCGGCGAATTTTTCGGAGAAATGGCGTTGGTCGATGATCAACCGCGCATGGCGACCGCGACCGCCACGCAGGAAGCCGCAGTTTTGGTCGTGCCACAGGAAGTCTTCAAGAAGCGCCTCGCCTGGCTCGCCGAAGAAGACCGCATGATCAGCCAAGTCATGGAGGTCCTCGTCACCAGGCTGCGCCAGCATGGCGCCACTTAGGGCTCCAAAGGTCAAATGTAATGTTGGGCCCCAGCAAATCTTGGCATCGCGGTCCTTAAAAAGGGATGTTTCGAATACCGGGATCGCATCGCCGCCGCTGTAGCACCTCGCCGACATGGTCTATGGTCCCGTCTTGAACACCATGGAGGATGGCGAAGTGACCATAACCGGGCCGTATCCGGCCAGCGACCTGCCGGACGGCGTACGATCCCGCTTCGTCGAAGACGTCAATGGCTTGACCATGCACGTGCTGGAAGCCGGGCATGAAAACGGGAGTGGGGATGCGGAGCGGCCTTGCCTGTTGCTGCTGCACGGCTTTCCTGAACTCGCCTATAGCTGGCGCAAGATCATGGGGCCCCTCGCGGCGGCGGGATACCATGTGATCGCCCCCGACCAGCGCGGATATGGCCACACCACCGGATGGGACGGCGACTATGACGGTGATTTGGGGTCATTCCGGTTTTTGAATTTGGTCCGGGACATGGTCGCGTTGTTGTCAGCGCTGGGCCGCCGCGACGCGGTTGCGGTGATCGGACATGATTTCGGATCGTCCGTCGCGGCCTATTGCGCGCTGGCCCGGCCCGACATGTTTGGCGCCATGGTCTTGATGAGCGCGCCGTTCGCCGGGCCGCCCGCCTTTCCCTTTGGCCCCGTTGACGCGGCGCCCGCAACGCCAACGCCGGACATTCACGCCGCATTGGCGGCGCTGACCCGACCGCGAAAACATTACCAACGATATTATTCGACGCGACCCGCCAATGCCGATATGTGGAAATGCCCGCAGGGCGTTCATGATTTCCTGCGCGCCTATTGCCACCACAAAAGCGCGGATTGGCCCGGCAATACCCCGTATCCCCTGGACTCCTGGACCGCTGCGGAATTGGCCAAAATGCCCACCTACTATGTCATGGACAAGGGCCAGACCATGGCGGAGGTCGTCGCGCCGCATATGCCGGGCGCGGAAGAGATCGCACGATGCGAATGGCTGCCCGATGACGAATTACGCGTGTACGCCCAAGAATTCGGCCGCACCGGATTTCAAGGGGGACTGCAGTGGTACCGATGCGCGACAAGCGAGGAATACAGCGCCGAACTGCGCCTGTTTGCCGGGCGGACCATCGACATCCCCTCGTGCTTCATCGCCGGCGCCAGCGATTGGGGCGCACACCAGAAACCGGGCGTCTTCGACGCTATGGCCACGTACGCCTGTACGCGTATGGCGCATCGGCATTTGATTGACGGGGCCGGACATTGGGTGCAACAGGAACAGCCCGGCGCGGTTGCGCGTTTGTTGTTGGAATTTCTGGCCGACGCCAAGGTGGCTTAAAACAACGGCCTAACCGCCCGCCAGTTCCTTGCTGCGCGCCGTGGCGGCGGCGATGGCCTTGGTCAGCAGCGGCTGCAGGCCGTCTTCGGCCATGAGAACCTTCAAGGCTTCCAGCGTGGTGCCGCCGGGGCTGGTGACGTTTTCACGCAGTGTCGACGGCGGCTCTTCGCTGGTCAGCGCCAACTGACCCGACCCCGCCACCGTCACCAGCGATAGTTTCGC
>JABJJH010000240.1 GCA_018660965.1 Rhodospirillaceae bacterium
AAATAGGCCCGCGCGGCGTCGGGCTGCAATTCACGCACCCTGGCGTAACAATTCAACGCTTCCTGGAGCCGCTCCATCCGAACCAACGCGTTGCCATAGGTGTAATGGGCGTCCGGGTCATCCGGCGCGACTTCCACCGACCGACGCATAAGATGGAGGCCTTCGGCGACATGGCCAAGTTTGAGGACGACATGGCCCAGATTCTTCAAAGCGACCGGATCGTCCGGCGACAACACGACAGCGTGCCGCAGAATCATCGCGGCCTCGTCGATCCGGCCCATTTTTTCCAGCGTCGCGCCAAGATTCGTCAGGGACCGCGGTTGGTTCGGGTTTAAATCGACGCATCGCTGATAGGCGAGCACGGCGCGGTCGAATTGATCCACCTGGTACAGCGCATTGGCCAGTTTGTACCAACCATTAGCCCATTCCGGCGCCGCCTCGACCGCCTTCTTATAGGCCGTCAGCGCGTTATCGGTGTCGCCTTTATTGAAATATGCGTCGCCTTGGTTGACGTAGGCTTCGGCGTAGTCGGGCCGCAACGTTGTCGCCGCCTCATACGCCGCGACCGCATCGTCCAGTCGCCCCATGCGATACAAAAGGTTGCCGAGATTACTATGCGCTTCGGGAAATTCAGAGCGATGTTTCAGCGCGTCCCGGTAAGACGCCTCGGCCCGCGCCGGATCCCCGGACTCGGCGTATACAATGCCCAGATTGTTGTGCGCGTCCGCGTAATCGGCCCTCAGCGCGATGGCCCGCGACAACGCCGCCTCCGCATCCTGATATTTTTGATCAAGGCGCAGCAGGAACCCCAACGTATTTAAATGGGCCGGATTATCGGGAGCATGGGAAAGCGCCTGACGCACAAGCTGGATCGCATCCCTGCGCCGTCCCGCCCGGTGCGCGAGAACGCCCAGAAGATGCAGCCCTTCGGCGTCGTCCGGCTTCGTTGCCAGCGCTTGTTTGCATAATTGTTCCGCGCCGCCCAAATCACCGGCCCTGAACCGGGACATGGCCTCGGTCATAATATCCGGGGAGGCGTTGGGCATGATAATTTATCTCATTGATTTATCGGCGGAGGGCCATAGGTTAGGCCGCTCCATAGTTTAAACACGCCGACGCCAATTGGGCGCGGTTGCGCGTTTATACCATGGGACGACCTTAAACTCGCAAGCCATAACGGATATCGATCATCATGAACAACGCAGCCCCCCTTGCCGGAATTCGGGTCGTTGAACTTGGAA
The DNA here is from genome assembly GCA_018660965.1 of Rhodospirillaceae bacterium. GTDB lineage: Bacteria > Pseudomonadota > Alphaproteobacteria > UBA8366 > JABJJH01. The sequence goes on from JABJJH010000240.1 coordinate 1,242, forward strand.
GCAGCGTCGCTGTGCCATACGGGACCTGGATTTTAGCGACCCTCGGCGCGACGGTGATCAAGGTGGAGCGCCCGGAAATCGGCGACGACGCCCGGGCCTGGGCGCCGGCGTGGTACGATGGCGTCAGTTCGCTGTTCCTGACGCTCAACGCGGGCAAGCACTCCATCACCGTTGATTTGAAGGACGACGATCAACGCCTACGACTGCGCCAGTACATTATCGACGAAGCCGACGTCGTCGTCCAAAACCTTCGGCCTGGCGCCGCCGACGACATCGGCCTGGGCGCGGACGAGCTTATCGCGGCCAGCCCGAGGCTGATCTATTGCAACAGCGGCGCGTTCGGAACCGAAGGTCCGCTTGCGATGCGACCGGGGTACGACCCGTTGATGCAGGCGTTTTGCGGCCTCATGAGCGTCACGGGACATGAGGGCCAGCCGCCGGTGCGCGTCGGCACCTCGATCATCGACATGGGCACGGGCATGTGGTGCGTCATGGGCGTTTTCGCCGCCTTGCTGAACCGCAACCGCACGGGAAAGGGCGGCCGGATCGACGCCTCGTTGTACGAAACGGCGCTGGGCTGGATGAACTATCACGCGACCGGCTATCAGGCGGAACAAAAAATCGCCAAGCGCATCGGCTCCACCGGCCCCGGCATGACGCCGTACCAGGCCTATCCGTGCGCCGACGATTATCTCATCATCGCCGCCCCCAACGACCGCATGTTCGCACGATTGAACGAAGTCCTGGGACATCCGGAATGGACCACCGATCCGCGTTTTCTGACCAATCCTTTGCGATGGGAACACAAGGAAATCCTCAACGAATTGCTTGAATCGGTCACCACGACCAAACCCCGCCAGCATTGGCAGGACGGGTTGGACAAGGTCGGCATCCCCAACGCGCCGTTACAGGATATTTCGCAAGTTCTCGCACACCCGCAAACCGACGCGCTCGGCATCGTTCAGGAAACCGACGACGGCCGCTTCAAGCTTATGGGCATGCCGCTGCGCTTCGATGGCGTAAGGCCGGAACAAAGAACCGGCTCGCCGGAACTGGGCGAGTTCAACCCCCAATTTTATGGTCAGAAATAAGACCGTCATCACGATCACGCATCAGGCCACGCATCAGGCCACGCATCAGGCCACGCATCAGGCCAATCCTCAGGAAAGATCATCTCATGAAGGACTCCTACGAAACACTGAAAGTCGAACGCATCGAGGATCATCTTCTTCTGGTGACGTTCAACAGGCCGAAGTCCGCCAACGCGCTCAACACCCAAATGGGACATGACATGCGCGACCTGTGGGGCGGGTTCTACGTCGATCAGGAAGACATTCGCTGCATCGTCGTCACCGGCGCGGGGGATAAAATATTCTGTGCAGGCGGCGATTTAAAAGAACGCAACAACATGACCGATGAACAATGGCAGCAG
>JABJJH010000022.1 GCA_018660965.1 Rhodospirillaceae bacterium
GAAGGATGACCGGGGAAATATAGTGGCGAGCCCTTTACAACAATTCGAGATCAAACCGATCATCCCGATAGAATTGGGCGGCGCGGACGTGTCTTTTACGAATTCGTCGCTGTTTATGGTCATTTCGCTGGTTGCGATCTCCGGTTTCATGATCCTTGGCATGCGCCGCGGCGCGATTGTGCCCGGTCGTTGGCAGTGCGCGACGGAAATGGCGTATGAATTCATCGCCAATATGCTGCGCGACACGGTTGGCCAGGAAGGCCGAAAGTACTTTCCCTTCGTGTTCACCGTGTTCATGTTCGTGCTGTTTGGCAATTTGCTGGGCATGGTCCCGTATAGCTTTACCTTCACCAGCCATATCGTGGTGACCTTTGCGTTGGCGTTCATCATTTTTGTCGGCGTGACCATCTTGGGTTTCGTCAAGCATGGGCTCCACTTTTTCAGCTTCTTCGTTCCACCGGGAACGCCGTTGCCGATGTATCCACTGCTCATCCCGATTGAAGTGATTTCCTACCTGTCGCGCCCGATCAGCCTGTCGGTGCGGCTTTTCGCCAACATGCTGGCGGGGCATACGCTCTTGAAAGTGATCGCTGGGTTTGTTTGGGCCCTTGGCCTCTTTGGGGTTCTGCCGCTGGCCTTTGTCGTCGCGTTAACGGGGTTGGAAATACTGATCGCTTGCCTGCAGGCGTATGTGTTCACGATATTGACCTGCCTGTACATCAACGACGCGCTGCACCTGCACTAAGCGCCAAGCCTTGTAATTCACGACTTTAACCTCACACTGACCTTGCATAGCTAAGAAGGAATCGAACCATGGAAGTAGAAGCCGCAAAACTCATCGGCGCCGGCCTTGCTGTTATCGGCATGATCGGGTCGGGAATCGGCATCGGCAGCGTGTTTTCGTCGTTCATTATCGCCGTGGGCCGCAACCCGGCCGCGAAGGACGAAGTTTTCACCATGACGATGTTGGGTTTCGCGCTCGTTGAAGCCATCGCGCTGTTCGCGCTCGTCATCGCGCTTTTGATCCTGTTCGGATAAACGCGAAACCCCGGGTTCGGAGACCGCAATGCCGCAACTTGATCCGTCCGTCTTTCCAACCCAGTTGTTCTGGTTGGCGCTGACGTTCATTCCGCTTTACCTGATTTTGTGGAAAGCCGCTCTGCCGCGCGTGACCAGCGTGCGTGAAGCGCGGCGGGCCCGCATTGACGCCGACCTTGAAAAGGCATCCGCGCTCAAGGCCGAATCGGAAGCGGCGTTGGCGGATTACGAAAAGACGATGGCGGACGCCACGGCCAGGGCGCAGGCCACGATTCGGGAATCGGCGCAAAAAGCCGCGGACGCCGCCGCCGCCCAGCGCGAAGCATTGGCGCAAAAGCTGGCGGAACAAACGGCGGACGCCGAACGGCGCATCGGTGAAGAAAAAGACCGGGCGTTGGCGAGCATCGGCGACATCGCCAATGATCTGACACAGGCCGCCAGCGCACGGTTGATTGGCGGCGATATCGGCGGCGATGAAGCGAAAGCGGCGGTCGACTCGGTTATCGCCAACGCCGGAGGGTCCCGATAATGGCGTTTCTGCACGATCCAACCTTCGCGGTTCTGATCGCGTTCATCATTTTTGTCGCCCTGCTGTTTAAGCCGATCAAGAATGCGTTGGGCGCGAATCTGGACGCAAAGATCGCGCAAATCCGCAACGAGGTGGATGAAGCGCAACGGCTTCGCGAAGAGGCGCAAGCGATGTTGGCGTCGTATCAGCGCCAGCAACGCGACGCGGTTCAGGAAGTGGAGGCGCTTGTGGCCCGCGCGCAAAGTGACGCCGCGGCGCACGCCGCCGAAGCCGCAAGGGCGCTCGACGCGGCGCTGAAGCGTCAGGAACAACAGGCCCAGGAAAAGATCGCCCAGGCCGAAGCGACGGCGTTGCGTGAAATTCGCGATCAGGCCGTCGATGTCGCCATCGCCGCGACGACCCGGCTGCTGACCGACAAACTTTCCGGCGACGCCGGCGATACGTTGATCGACCAGTCGATTCGCGATCTTCCGGAGCGGCTGCACTAGCTCTAACATCTCGGTCGGCTGGAGGGAATTCCGCATGCCTGTCACGGTCGCGATGTATGACAAGTCGTTCGAACATATCGGGGAACGGCTCGACGCGCTGGGGCTCGATATCGTCGTCCGCACCTTTGATAAAGATAGCCGCTTTCTGATCGACGGCGCTTCGGTTCCGCCGGGCGAGGTTGACGTCGACTATTTTTGGCTTTCCAACCACGTCAACGCGGGCGGATTTCAACAGGCGGCGTTCAACGTCGTGCTCGACTGCAAATCGGTCGGGGTGTTGCAGACGTTCAATGCGGGTCTCGACAACCCGGTCTATAAAAAGATTTCCGACAAGGGAACGCGTATTTGCAACAGCAGCGCGCAGGCGGTGGCGATTTCAGAATACGTCATGGCGCATGCGCTGAGCCTGATCCACCCCATTGACCAGCAGCGTGAGCAGCAAGCCGCGAAGCAGTGGAAGGTCACGCCGTTTCGCGAAATTTCGCGGATGAACTGGCTGATCGTCGGCTTCGGGCCGATCGGCCAGGAAGTCGCCCAGCGGGTCAAGGCGTTTGGCGCGACGACGACGGTGGTGCGTCGGTCGCCGCAAACATCGGACATCGTCGACAAGGCCGGAACCATGGCCGATCTGGCGACCTACCTGCGTGAAGCGGACGTCATCGTTCTGGCGTGTCCGCTTAACGCCGAAACGCGCGGGTTCGTGAACGCGGGCTTCTTCGCCGCGCTGAAGAAAGACGCCATCCTGATCAATATTGCGCGCGGCGCGTTGATCGACGACGCCGCGATGATCGCCGCGCTCGACGATAATCGTTTCGCCGCGGCGGTGCTTGACGTGTTCGATCCGGAGCCGTTGCCGGAAGACAATGCGCTGTGGTCGCATCCAAAGGTGCGCGTCACCCCGCACACGTCATTCGCGGGAAACGGTGGCCGCGCGCGTTGGGATCAGCTTTTTCTCGACAACATCACGCGCTTCGCCAACGGCGAGCCCATCGCCAGCGAAGTCGACCCACAAGATATTTAAGGGCGCGCGGACCGCAGGTTAGTGGCGCCATCCGAAGCTGCTTCGGTTTTTCTCAAAATATTGCTGGTGATAGTCCTCGGCCCGGTAAAAGGTCGACGCCGGGGTGATTTCCGAAACGATGGCGTTGCCGAAGCGCGGCTGGTTTTCCTGTTTCGAGGCGCGCGCGGCGGCTTCCTGTTCGCCATCGTGGAAGAATACGCCCGACCGGTACTGCGTGCCCACGTCGGGGCCCTGCCGGTTCAAGGTCGTCGGATCGTGACAATCCCAGAACACCGCCAACAAAGTATCATACGACACTTCCGCCGGATCGAAATCCACTTCGATGGCTTCGGTGTGGCCGGTCGCGCCGCTGCACACCATCTCGTAGGTGGGGTCGTCCAGCGTGCCGCCGATATAGCCGACCGCCGTCGCCTTGACGCCTTTTAGCTGACGGAACGTTGCCTCGACGCCCCAGAAACACCCCGCCGCGAACGTCGCTTTCTGCATGGTCCTTCTCCTTATCCCCTTGTCCTAAGCCCGATGCGCGCTAGGAGGCGCACTTGATGCATTGCGTTGCGTAGGGCAACGCGTCCAGGCGCTTTTCGTCGATGGGTTCCTCGCAAGATGCGCAATTCCCGTACACGCCTTGTTCGATCCGAGCGAGCGCGGACTGAATTTGTTCGACTTCCGCCAAGGCCTGGTTTTCCAACCCTTCGAGAACCTCATCGTCTTCCGCCTCGGTGGCTTGTTCCGAGAAGTTGGGATCGGCCTTCCCCCGCAAATCTTCACGAAGCTCAACGATTTTCTCGTTCAATTCCGTCCTGCGCGTTTCCAGCCGCGTCCGAATCGACCCTACGTTTAACATGCTCCAAACCTCGCCGTTTAATCTGTTTCCATTAACTGACCATACATATGGTGACAGGTCTACGCGCCGCCAAGGAAGTCCTTCATCCATTTGTCGTAATCATTTGCGCGGGTGCCCTGTTTCATCAGCGCGGGCGACGCCGCGCTGTCGATATCCTTGGGCAAAACCCCGTCGCGCAACGCCTTCAGCGTTTCATAGGCCGCGCGCACCGACGCCAGGAACGGCTGATGGCTTTGCAGGCAAATGCGCACGCCCTGCGCCGACAGATAATCCAGATCGGCCAATTCCGCGCCGCCGCCGCCCATGATGATGGGGATATTGACGGCGGCCGTGATCGCCTCCAATTCCTCGCGCGTCTTGACGCCGACATAGAACATGGCGTCCACGCCCGCCGCTTCGTAAGCCTTGCCGCGCGCAATGGCGTCGTCCAACCCGTTGATCCCCAGCGCGCTGGTGCGCCCGGCGATGACCAAATTCGGATCCTGACGGCCCGCCAACGCCGCCTTCATCTTACCGACGCCCTCGTCGATGGAAATCAGGCTGGGTTGACCCAGCTTGCCATAGGGCTGCGGCAATTCGGTGTCTTCGATGGACATGCCGGATATGCCCGCCGTCTCCAACTCCTCGACCGTGCGCTTGACGTTCATCGCGTTGCCGTAGCCATGATCGGCGTCCACCATCAACGCCAGATTCCCCGCACGGCAGATGCGGTAGGCCTGTTGCGCGAATTCGCTCAGCGTCAACACGATATGGTCGGGCGCCCCCAATACGGTCATGGACGCGACGGACCCCGCGAACATGCCGATTTCGAACCCGATATCCTCGGCCATGCGCGCCGAGATGGGATCGTAAACGGAACCCGGATGGACGCAGCGGTCCCCGGAAATAATGCCGCGGAATCGTTCCCGGCGTTCGGTCCAATACATGTGGCTATCCCCCTGATGCTGTTATTCGTTTAAACGCTACCGGCGCCCAATACAAAGGGCAAGTTGGTTGTCATGAATTTGCGCACCTAGTCGTAGCGATTTTTAATCTCGGTCTTGCCGTAGCCTTCCTGATGCGAATAGTTGACGCTGTAAAATTCACGAATGAGGTCGGCGTACAGCGCCGGTTCGTACTTCGCGGGATGGTCGGCGTCGATGCACGACGGCGCCACGCCAATGGCGCGCGTCACATTCGGGCTGTGAAAATAGGCCATCGAATAGCGGTCGGTTTCACCATCGACGATGACGCCGTGCGGCGTCGATAAAAATTGGTCGTTCGACATGCGGCGAACCATGTTTCCGATATTGATCAAAAAGGCGCCGGGAATCAGCGGCGGCGCCAGCCATTCGCCCGACGGCAGGCGGATCGCCAGACCCGGCACTTCGTCGCGCGCCAGGATGGTCAAAAAGGAATTATCCGTATGCGGCCCGGCGCCAAAATCATTGTCTTCAACCTGCGTCGGCGGGTAATGCAGCATGCGCAGTTTCGCATTGTTTTCGTTGGCGAAGTCGGCGGCCAAACCGTCCGGTTCCAGACCCAGCGCCACCGCGAAAGCGGGCACCAGTTGTTGTCCCAAATCGTTCAACGCGCGAAAATACGCCATCACCCCTTCGCGGAATCCCGGCAGGTTTTCGGGCCAGTAGTTACCCCCGCGCAGGGGCGTTTTGGCGATTACGTCGGGATGATCCGGTCCGCGATCATGGGTGATGAAGAAGGATTCGTTCTGGTTGGGCTTGGTCGCCTTGTGTACGGTCGAATGGCCTTGAATACTGGCGTTCGTCGCCAGATAGCCGACATTGTGTTCATCGAGCGGAATTTTCTTCTTTTCTTCAAGCGGCAGGGCGTGGAAGCGCCGGGATTGCGCGAAGGCGTTGGCGATTAATTCTTCCGGAATTCCATGGTTAATAACGTAGAAGAACCCGATGGTTTCGCAGGCGTTTTTGATCTCATCCGCAAGACGGTTTAACGCGCCGTCTTCGCCGCTTCGGTAAGGGCCGAGGTCAATGATTGGCAGTGTCGCCAGAGCGGCGTCCAGATCTTGTGGCGGATGTTGTTGAAACAAATGCATGTTAAACCCCCAATGTGGTATCTACCCTCATGCCTGATTCTAAAAACAAGATGACCAAACGAAAACCCGATTTAAGCCCCTGCGTGGGCGTTTGCCTGCTGGAGCCGAAAAGCCGGTATTGCTACGGCTGCACCCGCACCCTGCCGGAAATAGGGCAGTGGCATAAGAAATCCGACGCCGAAA
>JABJJH010000117.1 GCA_018660965.1 Rhodospirillaceae bacterium
ATCGGCTTCGGCTTTTTGCTTGGCGAGGTCGGATTGCAATTTCGTGACCTTGTTCTCGGCGAGTCGCCGTTTGGCGCCTTCTTCCTGAATGCGCTTGGACTCCATCGCCAACCGTTTTTCTTCGGCTTTGCTCGCCGCTATGCGTTTGCGTTCCTCAGCCTTCGCCTTGTCGATGGCGGCCTGCTTGCGTTGCTTTTTGAGCAGCGCCTGCTTTTCCGCCAATTGACGTTTCAATTCTACTTCTTGTTTTTGACGGGCCAGTTGTTTTTGCCGTAAATCCTCCGAGCGTTTGGCGGATTCCTCAGCTTCCTTGATCGCCGCCAATTCAGCGCTCTTTCTCTGAGCTTCCTCTTCGGCGGCCTTGCGCGCAATTTCTTCTTTTTCCGCTGCGGTCGCAGCGGCAAGTTGCACCTTGCGTTCTTCCGCCTTGGCTTCGGCCCGTTTAACCGATTCCGCGAGAGCTTTTTGAATGCCCGGATCGATCATCATCGCCAGCAGACCGGCCTGATAGAATCGTTCGGACATACGGTCGATTTCGATTTCGCCCTCGTCGCCGGTCCACGCGATGTCACGAACCGCCTTCAACGAGCCGTCAAAGCGGCCTTCACCGTCAATAACGGCCCAGCCCGACGTTGTGGAAATCAATCGCGCCAGGGCGACGCCGCTATCCGCGTCCCATACCCGCACGATGCCGTCGTTGCCGGCGGACAGGATGCGCCCATGGCGGGTTTCAAACCCGACGCCGAGCACGCCATCCCTATGGCCTTCGAATTTGCCGACCTCTTCGCGATCCTCCACGCTCCATAGCGTGACGGCGTTGTCCGATCCGACCGAAACGAGTTTCGATCCATCGGCGTTAAAATTGAGTTGCCCCACGGGGCCTTCAATGGATCCGAAACGACCGATTTCTTCGCCTTCGGCGTTCCATAGCTTAATGTCCCCATCTTCCGTGCCGCTGGCGATAAAACGACCATCGGCGCTGAGCGCGACGGCGCCGAGCTTTTCGTCATCTGTGACGGGGCCAAAGGGGTCGCTGGGCGCGCCGTCGTCGATATCCCAAACGATGATGGCGCCGCTTTCATCGCCGCTGACCATGACGCCGTTATTCAGCGCAATGTCGCGAATGTCGCCGTCATGTCCGGTGAAACGCCGGACTTCGTCTCCGGTCGCCAAATTCCATTGTGCGATCTCGTCGTCTAGTCCGCCGGTCAGAAGCGTATTGGCGTCCTTACCAAACGCGAGCGCGGTGACCGGCCCATCGTGTCCGGTAAGCGTGTGCAGAAGTTTACCCGTGACCAAATCCCATACCTTCGCGCCACTGTCGTCGGCGGCGGCGAGGATGGTGTCGTCGGCGTTTATGGCCACGGCGGCGGCGGCGCTGGCCAGTCCGCTAATCCGGCGGGTTTCCAGGCCATTCTTCAGGTCCCAGACCCGAACGGTTCCATCGGCAGGCGCCGTCGCCAGAAAGAGGCCCGATGGCGATACCGCCATTGCGCCCACGGCCCCGGCGCTGGATCGAATGTTAAGCGCGGGGAGCAGGGCGTCGCGTACGCCCTGGCGCAGATTATCGTTGACGATGCTTCCGGTGGCGAGAGGAACCACGCTCTGAAGTTGCGTGAACTGGGCGCTGGCGCTACCGCCGACGCAAACAAGGGCCAGCAGACCCGCCACGAAAGGTGACGTGAACCTGGAAGAAAACTGGAGCATGTTCGTTCCTTTTCATTCGCCTGTTACCCTTCCCCGACAGAGACTATTGCATGTTTTAGCAAGGTTGGGAAATGTTGGTATTCGTCATAAATTTCGCCAAAAGGCGGATTTGATTTGATTATTTTTCGTCCATGACGATACGCGCGCCGGTTTCGCCGGATTGCAGGCGACCCAGATGGAATGCGGCCAGGGGGTCGTCCGGCCAGTTTTCGGACAGTACACGGAAAGATTCGATGGCGTCCGGGTCGTTGGTTCGCATCTGCGAATACGCCGTGGCGTAATCGGCCACGCTATACGTGGTCGGGGTCTCTCCAGGCACCGGTTCGAAGGTGAAGACGTCGTCTTCCTTGCCTTTCAGCACGATTTCCCCGATGGGGCGCATGATGGAGTCCGGGCAGGACTCGACCGTGCTGCCGGCGACGCAGACGCAGGTCCCGAAATACTTGTTGG
>JABJJH010000032.1 GCA_018660965.1 Rhodospirillaceae bacterium
CGCCGGAATATGACATTTCCGCGCGACCGGTTGGCGTCGATGACATCCTGTGGTCAATTCAGGCCATCGGTAATGGCGTCGCGGGGCGCATGGCGCGGGAGGTGGAGTATCTTTGCGGTACGCTGAATGTCGGCGTCGACGGGCTGTTCGTTTTGGATGCGGCGGGACAGTTCGTGTTCGCGAACAGGGTGATGGACGAGTGGCTTGATGGCGCCGGTGAGGGCTTGAATGGGAAAGGCGTAAGCGAGGCGGGGCGCTCCATCGTTGATTACATCGACGGCGACCTCGATATAGCAGCCTTTGGCGCGCACATGACCGTGGTTCGCCTCCGCGATGGGCGGGATGAACTGCTCATCACTGGCCAATGGCTGAATCGCGACGACAGCGAGGACGGGCCCTTGTTTTGCGGCTCGGCGACGAAGGTCGCGAGCATTGGTCAGTATAACGCGGATTTGTTTGAACGCGCGCCGATAGCGATTGGGTTGCTCGATCCAAGTCTGAGGATCATCGAATGTAACGACACGTTTGGAAATTTGATCGGTGACGCAAACCCGCATGGCGCCGCCTTGATGGGGTTCGTGGCGGATGATCAGCAAGACGCCGTTGAAAAATATTTGTTGGCCGCGATGACCGGGACGAGGCCGCCGATGGAAGCCCGGTTATTGGCCCAGGAAGGCCTTGTCGTCCTTATATATGTCGCGCCGATTCAATTGGCGGGCGATGATGCGGGCGTTATTGTCTATCTGATTGACACCACGCGGCAAAAAATTCTTGAACAACAATTCGCCCAGTCGCAGAAGATGCAGGCGGTTGGCCAGTTGGCGGGCGGCATCGCCCATGACTTTAATAATCTATTGACGGCGATGATCGGTTTCTGTGACTTGCTGCTGCAGCGGCACGGCGCTGGTGATCAGTCTTTCGCCGATATCATGCAGATTAAGCAAAACGCCAATCGGGCGGCGCGACTTGTCTGGCAATTGCTGGCGTTTTCGCGTCAGCAAATGTTGGAGCCGCGTCCGCTCGACGTGACCGACGCCCTAGCCGAACTCACGAACTTATTGCAGCGATTGCTCGGCGAACAAGTTGAAATGCACATGGAGCATGGCCGAGATCTCGGTATGGTGAAGGTCGATGAGGGGCAGTTCGATCAGGTCATCATCAATCTTGCGGTCAATGCGCGTGACGCGATGCCGAAGGGGGGGACGTTGACCATCCGAACCGAACGCAGGGTCATCGCCGCGCCTGTTCCGATTCAGGGCGAAGACATGCAGCCGGGTGATTATGTTGTCATCACCGTGCGGGACACGGGCATGGGAATCGCGAAGGAAAACCTGGAACGCATTTTCGATCCTTTTTTCACCACCAAGGATGTCGGTTCCGGCACCGGGCTGGGTCTTTCCACCGTCTATGGGATAATTACCCAAACCGGTGGGCATATCAGCGTCGAGAGCGCTGGCGTAGACCGGGGTGCGGTGTTCACGATTTATCTAAGGCGGCTGGACGAAAAGGATTTGGCGGGGCACGGCGAATCGGAAGCCGAGACGGATCGGGACGTGACCGGCGGCGGTACGGTCCTGTTGGTGGAAGATGAAGATCCGGTGCGTTTGTTTGGGGCGCGGGCGCTGCGAAGTAAGGGCTACAAGGTGGTCGAGGCGCGCAACGGCGAGATCGCTATCGACATACTGGGCGCGGAACCGTTTGATCTCTTGATCACCGATATGGTGATGCCAAAGGTGGACGGCGCGATGGTGATCAAGGCGGCGCGCGGTGAAAACGCCGAATTACCGGTGATCTGCATTTCCGGATATATCGACGAGTCGGTTCTGGCTGAAGTCGAGGCGTTGGACCGTATCCTGTTTTTGCCCAAACCTTTCAGCCTGAAACAACTGGCGAGCAAGGTGAAGGAAGCGCTTGAACTTCCATAAATACATTTATTTCAGATAGTTATGATTTTTCTGGAAAGAGAACAAAAAAAGAACTTGCGAATGAGAACAAATAGGGTACATTTACGGCAGGTTTGATTTGAAACTTTGACTGTGAAATAAGGGAGTGCCCGTTATGTCGCAAAGCGCATTACGTATCGTCGAAAAGGACACCATGGATAAATCAAAAGCGTTGGACGCCGCCTTGGCGCAAATCGAACGGTCGTTCGGCAAGGGCTCCATTATGAAACTTGGGCAGAGTGATCAGGCCCTTGATGTCGAATCGGTGTCGACGGGCTCGCTTGGGCTGGATATCGCGCTTGGTATTGGCGGTTTGCCATATGGCAGGGTCGTCGAAATTTATGGTCCGGAAAGTTCCGGTAAAACCACTCTGGCGCTCCATGTGGTTGCGGAAGCGCAAAAAAAGGGCGGCGTATGCGCGTTCGTCGACGCGGAACATGCGCTCGACCCCTCCTATGCGCGAAAACTTGGGGTCAATCTGGACGAGCTGCTGATTTCACAGCCGGACACCGGCGAACAATCGCTGGAGATAACGGACACCCTGGTTCGATCCGGCGCGATTGATGTCCTGGTTATCGATTCAGTGGCGGCCCTGGTGCCGCGCGCTGAATTGGAAGGTGAAATGGGCGACACGCATGTTGGCTTGCAGGCTCGGCTTATGAGCCAGGCGCTGCGGAAGTTGACCGGGTCAATTTCACGGTCGCGCTGCATGGTCATTTTCATCAACCAAATTCGGATGAAAATCGGCGTCATGTTCGGCAGCCCGGAAACCACAAGCGGCGGCAACGCCCTCAAGTTTTACGCCAGCGTGCGGCTCGATATCCGCCGCATTGGCGCGATCAAGGATCGCGACGACGTCGTTGGCAATCAAACCCGGGTCAAGGTGGTCAAGAATAAGGTCGCGCCACCATTCAAGGTGGTTGAATTCGACATCATGTATGGCGAGGGCATTTCGAAAACCGGTGAATTGCTGGATCACGGGGTCAATGTCGGCGTTGTTGAAAAATCGGGCGCCTGGTTTTCTTACGAAAGCCAGAGAATCGGACAGGGTCGCGAAAATGCGAAGCGGTTTTTGCGGGATAATTCCGACATAGCGGATGACATCGAGCGCAAAATTCGCGAAAACGCCGGATTGTTGTCCGAAGTCATGCTCGATGGACCGGCTACGTCGGAATCGGATGAAGATGGCGAGGACATGAGCGAAAACGCCGCTGATGGCGTTGGCGGCGAGTAGCGCCTGACAAAAAGTTCAAGCCGTAAGTTTCGGACCTGAAACTCAGGGCCAGAAAACTTCAGAAACCGCATTTATAAAGGCCGGATGCCCGTCGTGAATGGAAAACGGCGAGCGTTCGGCCTTTTTATTTAATCGCTTTGAGGCCTGCGGTGAACCCGGTAAGGGACACGGGCACCGGCACTGGCGTTTGCCGCGAATCCTGGAAGACAATATTGGCCTTCCCGCCCGCCTTGGTTTTGGCCAATAATGCGGCGTCGAAGCTGAACCGGGCCCGGCAACCGCGCATCCGACCGTCGGTGCAGAGTTCAACCGGAATTTCGAAAACCTGGCCTTTATCAATTTGCATGGTGACGCCGGCGGGAAGGTAAATTCCCAAGGGCAGAATGATGTCGCCGATCAATGTATCTGCATTTTTCGTATATCGAATAACAAATTGCAGAATGCGTTTACCCGTCTTTTTGAAGACGACTTCTTGCACCATGATACACACGGAGGGCGCGCCCTCGCTGGCGTTGCAGTGAACGCGCCAATCTCCGAACTTCTTTCCGTGCGGATTTTGCGCGTTTGCGGGCAGAACTGCAAACGCGACCATGCAAAGAGCCGTAATTGCGAGAAGCCTGTTAACAAGGGGTATAGCCATATTTCTTTCAGTCTTTGTGGCGCTTCTTGTGATATAGCGGTATCGGTAAGCTTTCACAATATGGCGTAACGGGCGGGCGCGGTGTGTGGTTATCGTCTATGTTTTGACGAATTCGTGGCGGCCATTTGAAAATTTCGTGATTTCTTGAGCCGCCCCGCTTATGTCTGAGCGTAACCGGGCGGACACCGATAAAGAGGTGGTTTTGCTTTGCGTCAAGCATCGCGCCACTCCGGGGATTAACTGCGGTTGGTCGGATTGGCTGGCTGGATAAGATAGTAGGGACAAGATCGCCATGCAGGGCGCCAACGAAATTCGCCGGACTTTTCTGGATTACTTCGAGCGGAACGACCACAGGATCGTTGAGTCGTCGCCGCTCGTGCCTCGAAACGATCCGACGCTCATGTTCACGAACGCGGGGATGGTGCAGTTCAAGAACGTTTTTACCGGTTCGGAAAAACGCGACTACGACCGCGCCGTGAC
>JABJJH010000130.1 GCA_018660965.1 Rhodospirillaceae bacterium
ATCTCAAGGGCGCGTTGGTCGTAGTCGGCGCTGCGTTTGTTGGGGCGGGCGTATTTCTCAAGGTATTCGTCGCAAAGTTCTTGAACGGTAGGTGCGAATTGCTCTTCCCGCCGCTTCTGAAGTAAACCCGCGCCGGGATTGGCACCCTGGTCTAATTTTTTCTTCGCTGCGGCATACGCGACATGAGCATCCGCAATCCCTAACGCCGGATATGTTCCAAAGGTAATGCGTCTGACCGTCCCATCGAACCGGTAAAGGAAAACGAAACTTTTTCGGCCCTTGGGCGAAACGCGAATGCCCAGACCTGTGCGGCCATCTTCCCATTCCTCGTACCGTTTTTCCTTAGCTTTCAAGGCGGCGATGCCCCTATCGGTGAACTTCATAGTCATCTCCAATAGTTATGGGTAACGTGTATGGGTAGCAAAATAGGTGAAATTTCATGAAGCGGCAAGTATGCCAGTGAAATCTAAAATCCCATTAATTGTTTATATTTATTTGTCTAAGGCTCTTCTAATGGCTTGGGCCGGAGCGTGGCGCAGTCTGGTAGCGCACTTCACTGGGGGTGAAGGGGTCGGAGGTTCGAATCCTCTCGCTCCGACCAAGAAAGCGCATTAACAACGCGGTCTAACAAGATCGCGTTTTTTTGCGCCTATGGTGGGAATCGCAAAAACATGCCGTTCAACAGGCCATGCAGTGCGGTATAGAGCTGCTTGAACTGATTCAGAAAATTCGCCCAATCCAATCCCGGGTTTTCCATGGCGATTTCAAAATAGATATCTTCAAGGCAGGTTTCATTATCGATCCGGCGCATGATGTCCGCCGCCAGGGCGGGCGGTTCGGCGAAGGCGGTGAAGTCGTCGAATTGTCCCTTGAAAACGCTATCCGGTCTGAATTTAACGGCAAGCGCCGCCCCCTGGCCATGTTTTAGCACCGGTGTTGCGTTTGCGGCGTCCGGTCCGTCCAAACCCGCAACGCAATCCACAGCGTTTGACTGTGTCGTCGCATAGAAGACATGGCGTCCAATATTGCCGGCGATCAATTCAGCGAGGGCCGCTCGCTCGACATTCGTCATGCGCGCGCATCGCCGCCGCAGTCCGTCATCCTGCACATAAGTAGCGGGGTCGTAGCGCCCGGTTGGCGCGAAGGTCAGGATCCGCAATCCGGCCTGTTCGCATAACGACGCCAGGCCAGGCACGGTGTAGGCGCGGTCTTGGGGATGCAGGAATTTGTCCACCAACTCTGCATCGTGTTGTTCCGGCGTATGATCGACAGCTGCGTTCCGCACCAGGCGGTTGCTGGGGGGCAGGTTGGATAATAACGTCTTCAGAAGGGGCAATTGGATTGTTTGATCATCGTCGGGGGCGATCCGGCGCATGATATTTTGCACGTCGTAAACGCCGGAACGACCGTATTCACCATAGAACATCAGGCCCAGGCCGCCATTGGCCGCGACAAGTTTGGCAAGGGTGCGCAGACCGTCTGCGGGGCTGTGAAGGTGATGTAGAACGCCGCAACAATCGACATAGTCGAAGACGCCAAATTCGGCGACGCTCAGGTCCAGCAGACTTTTGGTGTGGAACCGGATATTCGACAGGTTATGTGTTTTGGCCCGGTCTTCCGTTATGGCCCGGCTGGTATCCGACAAATCGACGTAAACGATTTCCGCAGGACATCCAATATCGCGTAATTGGCGCGCCAGCATGATCGCGGCGTTTCCCGTGCCGCCGCCAGCGATCAACGCGCGAAACGGCTGTGTCCAATCCCGCCGGCCGCCGTAGATAAAATGGTCAATCTCGAGAATATGGCTGGGCGATCCGGTTTCGAGGGAATTGGGCGACGTGTCGGCTGGGGGGTAAGGGAAGGCTTCGTATTGGCGGCGCAGCGCTTCCAGGTTATTGCGGGAGGATTGCTCGGCGTCATTAGGAGGATTTGATTGTTGCATGGACGCGATTGTACCCTCGACGACGCCGGGCGGCCAAGAGCTTGATGATTTCCGGCGCCATGATCGCCAGCATGCGAATTAACATCGACGAGTGCTAAATTATTCTTCTATGGTTAAACGCGCGCTATAATACCGCGATGAACGCCGATATCGATATAGCCATGAGCGCCCGCATGCTGATTGACCGGCATGGCGAAGACGCGACGATGATCGCCGCCCAGGGCGAATATGAAATGCGGGAACGCGGGGATGAAAAAGGCGCCGAGATCTGGAAACGCATCATTGACGCCGTGGAGCACGCAAATCAGGAAAACGCCGTCCCGTCGGAATAACAGCGCTAGCGTGAAGATTCACGCGAAATTCGAATAGCCGAGACACGCTCTAGGTAGGTTTGGTTTTATTTGCCTGCGCTTCGAGTTCGTCGAAAATTTTCCCCGTGACATGACCCATCAATCGGCGGCCGTTATCGGCGCCGAATTCCTGTTCATGCAGGTAACAGGCGGCGCGGGCCAGCCGGTAACACACCTGACCAAGTTCTTCCTTGTTTTCGGCGGCGTCCAGCGCTTCGGCGATTAACGCGACAAGACGGCGGTCGAAATCCTTTAACGCCATGGGACAAGCCTTGTTTGATGGAAAACGAGAGGCAACCTAATGTCAGCTTGGGTGGTTGTCTAGACCGGATCAGCCGGGCGCCGCGAACCTGGGTGTTTGCTCGTTCAAAAGGGCATGAGCAAAAAATAGGCTTGATGATAATCGTCATAGGCGATTCCCATTAATCCAGAATTGTTCTAGTGTTGTATTTTGGTTGATATTTTTATGCCTGACCCAAGGCGATAAGAATTTATGAATACACTGGAAGGAGAACAAATGTTCAGACGTAACGTGTTAACGGGCGTCCTGTTATTGGCGATATTGGTCGGCGGCGGTTTCGCCAGGGCCGGTGAATTGCTGATTACGGCGTCGACGATACCGGGTTTTGATCCAGGAATGATCATCGAGGGATCGCAATCCGTCAGTGTTTCAAAAGGACATAAGCTGTCGCTGATTTCGCCAACCGGGAAGGTTGTCAATATCACCGGGCCCTATGACGGCGTTCTTGACCCTTCCGTGTCTGACAAGAACAAAAGCAAGCTGCTAACGGCGTTGTCGATACTGGTGTCGGGTGACGGCAAGGATTCGACCCAGCTTGGAGCGATCCGGGACGCGGCGTCCGCGCGGGGCCGAGATCCCTTTCGCATCGACGTGACCGCGAGCGGCGCGCAATGCGCAATTGAAGGCAAGCCGGTGACGCTTTGGATGCCCCGTGGCGAACCTCTTGAAAAAATTTGGTTGGAGCGCAAGGGCAGCAGTGACGCGGCCGTGGTGCGGTGGCCCGCGGGAGAATCTGAGCAACCCTGGCCGAAGTCGCTTGCCGTCAACGATGGCGCGACATATCAGTTGCTGTTGCAGCCAGCCAAAAAAGAAACGGAGTTGTTGCTGCGGGTTATTCCGGCTGGAGTCGCGGGAAACAAAGCCCTGCTGGCCGCCGCCATGGGCGAACGGGGGTGTGATTCCCAAGCCATCGCCGTTTTACAGACACCGGGGAAATGAAAACGACCAAGCCCGCTGCGAATGAACGCAGCG
>JABJJH010000551.1 GCA_018660965.1 Rhodospirillaceae bacterium
CCAATACGCGTTCGTTATGCACGAGACCCCTCGTGTGAATGACCTGGCGGTGAAGGCCCGAACCCACCCCCGAACCCGCCCATGGGTTCGTTTCGGATTCGACCGGCGATTCACACGCACCCGTAATATGGCGATTATGCCATTTCATGGGATAATATGGAATATCATGGGATATTATGGGAAGTCAAGAAAAGTACAGTAAATAATTAGTGGATTTCGGCGGTTTTATTGTTCTCCTAAACAAACCAATTCTAGTTGATCTCAAAATGCACAGCACAATAACTTGTGTATTTATCAATGCGCAAATTATCGTTGCGAATCAAGTTCATTTTATGTTCTGATTATGTTCTTTTTTGGAAATATTTAATTATTTAAGGTATTGGTTTTCACTGGCGTTAAAGCGTGTTGCGTTTGGCGTCGACAAAACCTGTTAAGACCCGCTTTAATACGGGTGATGGTCGCGACGTCCGCGGCGCGATGGAGGAGGATTGGTTATGGCGTATCTGACGCGCGATGGGGTTCGGATCTATTACGAAGACGACGGGGCGGGAACGCCCATCCTGCTCAGTCATGGTTTCGGCGCTTCGACCGGTATGTGGGGCGGTCAGGTGGATGAATTTGGCGACCGCTACAGATTTATCCGTTGGGACATGCGCGGTCATGGCCGCAGCGACTGTCCGGACGATCCCGCGCTGTATTCGCAGGCGCACACGATTGGCGACATGCTGGCGTTGCTCGATCATCTGGCTGTGGACAAGGCGGTGATCGGCGGGCATTCGCTGGGCGGTTATATGACGCTGGCGTTCAATGCCCGTTACCCGAAACGCGCCAAGGCGTTGATTTTGCAGGGTTGTGGCCCCGGCTACCGCAGCGATAAGTCTCGTGCGACGTGGAACGTGCGGGCGGAAAATCGGGCGAGGTCGCTGGAGGAGGGCGGCCTCGACGCCTTGGGCGGCGGTGCGGAAGTGACCGTCAGCATCCAGAAATCGGCGCAAGGCCTGGCGAATGCGGCGCGCGGCATCCTGAGCCAGGTGGATTCCGCCGCCATCGACAGTCTGCCCGGCATCGCCGTGCCGGTGTTGATCGTTATTGGTGACGGCGACGACCATTACCTGCAGGGGTCGGCGTACATGGCCAGCCGGATTCCCGGCGCGGTCAATGTCGTCGTGCCGGACGCCGGACACGGCGTGAATGTCGATCAGCCGGGTATCGTCAACAAGGCGTTCGGCGATTTTCTGGCTAAACTGTAGTCAAGCGTACGTAATGTACGTGTTTGAAGAAAACTCCCGGATTCCCGGCACTGCACAGGGAATCCGGGGTGTTTTTAGGCGATATCGCCGAGCGCGTCGTTGGCGTGCGCTTCTGCGTCGAACGACTCGTACGTCTTTGCGACCTTGCCGTCCGGGCCGACCAGTACGGATATCCGCGTGGCCTTTTCCTGATCGGCGCTTTCCGCCGCGCCATAGGCCAGGGCGACGGACCGGTCGGCGTCGCACAACAATTGCGACTGAAGACCGACTTCATCGGCCCAGTTTTTCAAATCCGTGGCGGGATTGAACGTAATGCCCAGCACGACGGCGTCTTTAGCAGCATAGTCTTGGGTTCGATCACGGAACCCGTTGGCTTGCTTGGTTCAATTATTGCCAAAAGCGCGTGGAAAAAACCAAATTAACACCTGTTTTCCCGCATAATCGCCCAAACTTATGTCAATTCCGTCCTGATTGGGCAATTTAAACGCCGGCGCCTGGCTGCCAATTTCCGGTAAGGCCATGTTTCCCCCTTTTGCGTGGTGAGTTTGTATCAGTCCATTCTAACATCGGCGAGGGTCGGGTTAAAGTGCGCCGGTTGTCGACTCATGATTTATCCGGCCCGCGTCTATGACTTCGGCCCATTTCGCTCCATCACGTCGCGCAGCGCCAACACCTCGGTGCGCAGCGCGGCCAATTCATGACTGATCGCCTCGCGCTCCAGATGGGCGCCTTTCTCGACCTCGGCGGCTTCTTCCGCCTGCATATGCTGCATGGCGTCGACGATGATGGCGATGAACAGGTTCAACACCGCAAACGAGGTCAACAGGATGAACGGCACGAAAAACATCCAGGCGTAGGGAAATACCTCCATGACCGGCCGCACGATGCCCATCGACCAGCTTTCCAGCGTCATGATCTGAAACAGCGAGTACATGGATTCGCCGATGCTGCCGAACCATTGGGGAAACTGGCCGCCGAACATCTGCGTCGCCATCACCGCGCCGACGTAAAAGACCAGCAACAGCAACGCGCCGATGGAGCCCAATCCCGGCAACGCCATCAACAATGCGTTCACGACCTTGCGCATGGCGGGCACGACCGACACAAGACGCAGCACCCGCAACACGCGCAGCGTCCGCAGCACCGATAGATTCCCCGTGGCGGGGATCAACGTCACGCCGACCACGAAAAAATCGAAAATGTTCCAGCCGGACAAGAAGAACCGCCACCCGCGCGCGAACATGCGCACGGACAATTCGGCGACAAAGCACACGATGATCGCCGCATCGATGACGTACAACAAGTCGCCGAAGCGGTCGGTGACCGCCGGCGCGGTGGTCAACCCCAAGGTCAGGGCGTTCAGAAGGATGAGGCCGGTGACGATGATCTGGGTTCGCGGGCCATCGACAAGCGCACCGGCGCGGGCTCTTATTTGGCTGAGAGCAAGTGGCATTTCAGTCCTTGTACAAAAAATCTGGGCACATGAAATTTGAGTACGTGAATATTGAAGCGCGGTTGATGTGGCGTTTCCGTCCGCGAATATCAACCCGCATCAGATCCGCTCATACCGCAGGACCGCCCGGTCTTCCAAATCTTTCACCTGCGCGTCGTCGTAGCCTAAAACATCAACCAGGATTTCACGGTTGTGCTGGCCCAACATCGGCGCCGGGCCGCGCACGCCGGACTCCGCGTTGGCGTAGCGGAAGGCGGAATTGATGATTTCCGTTTCGCCGAGCATCGGGTCGTCCACGGTGCGGATCAATCCGCGCGCGGTGACTTGAGGCTGGCGCACCGCCTTGTCGATGGTTTGCACCACACCGCACGCCACATGGTGCGCGGTGAGGCCCTGTTCGGCGTCTTCGGCGGACACCGTGGCCAGCCAGCCGCGCAGGATTTCGGTGGCCTCGTCCTTGTTCTCGCCCAGGGCCGCGGCGTCGGCGAAGCGCGGGTCGTCGGCCAGTTCCGGTCGTCCCATCGCGGCGCAGGCCCCCGCCCAGGAGCGGTGGTCGGGGCCCACATTGGCGGTCAGGTACCCGTCCTTGGTGGCGTGGACCGGGTGATACCACACGTCCACTTCCCCGGTGGTCAGATAGTGTTGCAGGCTGTCGTCGTTTGATCCGAACAAGCTGTCGAACAACGCGATGTCGATGTGGTCGCCTTCCCCCGTCGTCGCCTTGCGGTACAACGCGGCGGAGACCGCGCCAAAGGCGGTCAGCCCGGTGGTCGTGTCGCCGATGGCGATGCCGGGTCCGCGCGGCGCTTCGGGCGGGTCGCGATGCAGGAACTGCATGCCCAGCCAACCGGTCATGGCGTGGCTGATATGGGCGTAGCCGGGGCGCTCCGCGTTCGGGCCGGTCTGGCCGAAGCCGCTGATCGAACACAGGATGATCGCGGGGTTGAGCGCGCAAAGGTCGTCATAACCGAGCCCCAACCGCGCCATGACGCCGGGCGTGAAGGCTTCGATCACCACGTCGGTCTTTGCAATCAGCGCGCGCACGGCCTCCAGTCCTTCGGGGCTTTTCATATCCACGCACAGGCTGCGCTTGCCCGCGTTTTGTTGCAGAAACATGGGGCTTCGCGGCGCGCCTTTGCTAAACCCGGTTCGCGCGACGTCGCCCATGGGATAGCGTTCAACCTTGATGACGTCGGCGCCGTGATCGGCCAGATACTTGCCACAGGACGGCCCGGCGATCAGGGCGGCGAATTCCAGAACGCGGACGCCATCGAACGCGCCTTTTCGCACCGCCTGATTGGCGGACGTCACTTCAGGTCGCCCTTGATCGCGTTCTTCACGTTGGCGTCGCCGGAATGCACGGCTTCAAGCTGGCCGTTCAGCCGCAGCAGTTGATTGAGCTGATTGCCGATATGCATGGCGCCGGTCAAATCCATGTCCTCGGCCATCCGGTAGGTCGACTTGGTGCGCTGCACGGCCCAGGGCGCAAGATCGGTCAGGGTCGTGACGAAGTCGCGCGTCACGGTCTCCAGCTCGCCGGGCTCGGCCAGCCGATTGACCAGACCGTAGCCATGATATTGTTCGGCCGAATAAACCTTGCCGGTGATCGCGATTTCCAGCCCGATGCGCCGCCCGAGGTGGCGGGTCAGCAACACCGTGTTCATGGCGGCGGGAAAGCCATAGACCATTTCCACATTGCCGAAGGACGCATTGCGTTCGGCGACGACGAAGTCGCACGCCAGGGTCGTCGCCTGTCCGCCGCCGAAGGCGATGCCGTGCACCGATGCGATGGTCGGTTTCGGCGTTTCCATCAACAAGGTCAGCATTTCCAGAAAAACATCGACGGAAGCGTCGACCGATTGGTCCTGCAAGGTCGCGGGTTCGCCGAACATCCCAAAGTCGCGACCGCTGCAAAACACCCCGCCCGCGCCTTTGATGACAATGGCGCGCACGTCGTCGTCGGCTTCCGCACCGCGTATGGCGGCGACGAATTGATCCAGCAACGCATTATTCATGGCGTTTTTCTTGGCCGGTCGGTTCAATGTCAAAACGGCGGCGTGGCCGTCGCGTTCGACCAGAATTAAAGGGTCGCTCATGGATATTTTCCTTATGTAACGTGTTGATCAGGCGGCGGTTTGGTCGGCGGCGTCGTGAAGCGCGGCCTTGAAGATTTCAAGGAAATGATCGATTTCCACCGCCGTCATCGGCGTCGATAGCGCGCCAAGCCCGGTGGGCGAAATCAAAACGCCGTTGTCCTGCAAGTTCCTGATGACGCGGGCCAGTTTCGGCGCATGAATGGCGGCGGACAAGGACGTGCGGTAGTCGGTCAGCGGCACGGACGTCATGTGGATACGAAACAACGACCCCATGCCGGTGACTTGTCCGTCGACGCCCGTATCCGCGAAAGCGCGCGTGACGCCATCGCGGATGCGCTCGCCCAGCACGTCCATGCGGTCGAATTCCGCGTGCGTCATCAAACGCATGGCGGCCTGTCCCGCGACCATGGTCACGGGGTTGGCGTTGAAGGTGCCGCCATGGGGCGCCAGGGGTTTGCCCTGCCTTGGGTCGAACAC
>JABJJH010000021.1 GCA_018660965.1 Rhodospirillaceae bacterium
ATTTTTCCCAATTGTTTTTTGACGGTCAATTTGTTTTCAAATTGTCGATAATATCTCTACATAAATTGGTTTGAACCAATAGGGGCTCCCCATAATGAACATCGAAACCGACGACCGTTGGCAATTCTGGATCGACCGTGGGGGCACCTTTACCGATGTGGTGGCGAAACAGCCAAATGGGGCGTTGGTCACCCATAAACTGTTGTCGGAAAACCCCGAACATTACGACGATGCGGCGGTGCAGGGCATTCGGGATTTGCTGGGGCTGGCGGCCGATGAAACCATTCCCGGCGGCGATGTCGCGGCGGTGAAGATGGGCACCACGGTGGCGACAAACGCGCTGTTGGAGCGCAAGGGCGAGCGCACGCTTCTCGTTATCACCAAGGGCTTCGAGGACGCCTTGCGCATCGGATATCAGGCGCGGCCCCGGTTGTTCGATCAACGCATTGTCTTGCCAGAACAGCTCTACGACCGGGTGGTGGAGGTCGAGGAACGTATTGGCGCCCATGGCGAGGTTCACCAGGACCTGGATATTGAGGCGGCGCGGGTGAATTTACAGGCAGCTTACGACGATGGCTACCGTTCCGCCGCAATTGTCTTCATGCACGCCTATCGCTACCCGGCCCATGAACGCGCGGTTGCGGATGTGGCGCGAGAGATTGGGTTCGACCAGGTTTCCACCGGGTTCGAAACGAGCCCATTGATGAAGCTGGTCGGACGCGGCGACACCACGGTTGTCGACGCCTATCTGTCGCCAATCCTGCGTCGTTACGTGAACCGGGTCGCGGCGGAACTAGGCGATGCGAATTTGATGTTCATGCAGTCGAACGGCGGTTTGGTGGACGCCAGCTTGTTTCAGGGCAAGGATGCAATTTTGTCCGGTCCCGCGGGGGGCATTGTCGGTGCGGTTCAGGTTGGCAAGGACGCCGGGTTTGAAAAGCTGATCACTTTTGACATGGGTGGCACGTCCACGGATGTGGCGCACTTCGAAGGTGAATACGAACGTGCTTTTGAAACATTGGTCGCCGGAGTGCGGATGCGCGCGCCGATGATGCAAATTCACACGGTCGCGGCGGGCGGCGGCTCGATGTGCTTTTTCGACGGCGCCCGTTATCGCGTTGGCCCGGAATCCGCCGGCGCGAATCCCGGTCCAGCGTCCTATCGGCGCGGCGGGCCGCTTTGCGTCACGGATTGCAACGTCATTCTGGGTAAGTTGCAACCCGACTATTTCCCCGCCGTGTTCGGCGCGGGTCAGGACGAAGCGTTGGACGTCGCCGCCGTTCTGGAAAAATTCACCGCGATGGCCGGGCAAATCAAGGCCAGCACAGGCGATGACCGCACGCCGGTCGAAGTCGCCGATGGGTTTTTGAAGATCGCCGTGGAAAACATGGCCAACGCGATCAAAAAGATCTCCGTGCAGCGCGGCTATGACGTGACCGACTATACGCTGTGCTGTTTTGGCGGCGCAGGCGGGCAGCACGCCTGTCTGGTGGCCGACGCGTTGGGCATGAAAAAGATACTGATCCACCCCTTCGCCGGGGTTCTGTCGGCCTATGGCATGGGGCTGGCGGACCTCCGCGCACTGCGGGAAAAGGCGGTCGAGGCGCCATTGGACGTTGCCGCATCAGGGCTTCTCGACGAGGTTCTGGACACGTTGATGGCGGACGCGATGGCGGAAATTCGCGAACAGTCGATTCCCGACAGCCGCATTACGGTGTTGCGCAAGGCGCATCTCAAATACGACGGTACGGACACGGCGCTGATTGTGGATGCGGGGCCGGCGGAGTCCATGAAGGCGGCGTTCGAGGCGGCCTATCAGCAGCGTTATGGTTTCACAATGCCGGAAAAGGCTGTCGTCGTGGAGGTCGCCGCAGTTGAGGTGATTGGGCGCGCCAACGATGATGCGGCGCCTGTGGGCGCCGTAACGCCGGTATTGTCCGATGGTCCGGTGACCGCCTTGGGAGACGTCGACGCCTATATGGCGGGGGAAATGCGCCGCACGCCCATTTACGACCGTGCGGCGTTGCCGTCGGGCGCGCATGTGGATGGGCCGGCGATCATTCGCGAGGACACCGCGACGACGGTGATCGAGCCTGGTTGGCGGGCGGAGATGACGGCGTCGGGCGATCTGGTGATGACCCGCGTTATCGCCCTGCCCACACGCATGGCGATTGGCACGACCTGCGATCCGGTGATGCTGGAAGTGTTCAACAATCTGTTCATGTCCATCGCCGAGCAGATGGGCTTCACCCTGCAAAACACCGCCTATTCAGTGAACATCAAGGAGCGGCTGGACTTTTCCTGCGCCGTGTTCGCCGCCGATGGCGGGTTGATCGCCAACGCGCCGCATATCCCGATCCATTTGGGATCAATGGGACAAAGTGTGCGAACCGTCATCGACAAAAATACGGGCCGCATCAAGCCCGGCGACGTATTCGTGCTGAACGATCCGTATAACGGCGGCACGCATTTGCCGGACATCACCGTGATAACGCCGGTGTTTGGCGACAGCGATAAGGGCGGCGCCGGGAACGGTGACATTCTGTTCTATGTCGGCAGCCGGGGCCATCACGCCGACATCGGCGGCATCACGCCGGGATCGATGCCGCCGGACAGTAAAGTCGTGGAGGAAGAAGGCGTCCTGCTCGACAATGTCAAGCTGGTCGAAGGCGGGCGCTTCCAGGAAAAATCCATCGTGAAACATCTGACCTCTGCGCAATATCCGGCGCGTAACGTGGATCAAAATCTGGCCGATTTGCGCGCTCAGGTGGCCGCGAATGAACGTGGCGTTCAGGAATTGCGCAAGATGGTCGATCATTACGGATTGGACGTGGTGCACGCCTATATGGGGCACGTGCAGGACAATGCCGAGGAATCCGTTCGTCGGGTGATCGACGTGTTGAAGGACGGTGAATTCACCTATCCCATGGACGAGGGCAGTGTGGTCAAGGTCAAGATCACCTTCGACAAGCGCGCGCGTGGCGCGACCCTGGATTTCACTGGCACCAGCGCGCAGCGACCGACCAACTTCAACGCGCCGACAGCAGTGGTGCGAGCCGCCGCCCTGTACGTGTTCCGTACCTTGGTGGGCGATGATATCCCCATGAACGACGGGTGTCTTAAGCCGATCACCTTCATCGTCCCCGACGGTTGCATGTTGGCGCCGTCCTATCCGGCGCCGGGGGTTGCGGGCAATGTCGAAACATCGCAATGCGTGACCGACGCGCTGTATGGGGCGCTGGGCGTGATGGCGGCGTCCCAGGGCACCATGAACAACATTACCTTTGGCAACGACCGTCACCAGTATTATGAAACCGTGTGTGGCGG
>JABJJH010000020.1 GCA_018660965.1 Rhodospirillaceae bacterium
CGCTGTTGGAAGCCATGCCGCCGCTGTTATCGGGCGGGCACATGACATGTGAAGTGACCCTGGAAGAAGCGATTTTCGAAGACCCTCCACGGCGCTTCGAGGCCGGAACGCCGCCAATCGCCGCCGCGATCGGGCTTGGCGCTGCGGTCGACTGGATCGGCGACACCTTGAACTGGACCGCCATGGACGTCATCGAGCGGCATCTGACGCGGCGGTTGCTGGACGGCTTGGCGCGTGTGGGCGGTGCGCGAATACTGGGTCCAACCGACACGCGCGACCGGCGTGGCGTGGTGTCGTTCGTCATCGACAATGTCGATATGCGCGACTTATGCCGATTGCTGGATGATCATGGCGTCGCCGCGCGGTACGGGGACCATTGCGCGCAACCCTTGCTCCGCGCCTTTGGCGTTGCCGAGGCCATGCGGGTCAGTGTCGGGGTCTATAATGGGGATGGCGACATCGACGCTTTTCTGGAAGGATTGGAAGACGCGTTATGGTGGTTGCGCAAAAATTAAGGTTATTATCGAGATATAGAGGAGATACCAACGCATGGCGCCTGTTTCGTCCCTGAAGCCGGATACTCTTTGCCGTAAGACGGACCCGGCCGGGTTGTCTTTGGACACGACCCTGGATTTAACTGGGTTCGACGAATGGCCGGGACAGGACCGCGCCATTGAGGCCGTTCGTTTTGGCATCGGCATCAAACGCGCAGGCTACAATTTGTTCGCCCTTGGACCGACGGGGGCGGGAAAGCATACGCTGGTTCGTCATTTCATCGAGGAAAAGGCCGCCAGCGAAGCCGTTCCGGTGGATTGGTGTTACGTCCACAACTTCGTGGACCCGCACAAGCCGAATGCGATCAATCTGCCCGCCAGTCGGGGTGGTCCGTTCCAAAAGGACATGCTGCAATTGACCGAGGAGCTTCGGGTTTCGATTCCCGCGGCGTTCGAAAGCGATGACAGCCGCGCCCGGATGGAAGCCCTGGAGGGAGAATTCAAGGAGCGCGGCGACAAGGCGTTCGGCGATTTGCAGGGCCGCGCGGGCGAGAAAGGAATTGGTTTGATTCGCACGCCGCTTGGCCTGGCGTTGGCGCCGGTTCGCGAGAGCGAGGTTATCGGGCCGGAAGAGTTCCAGAAATTACCGGAAGCCGAACAGGCAACGCTGCGCGCCGATATGGAGGTGTTGCAAAAGGAGTTGCAGGACATCCTGCGGCAAATGCCGAAATGGGAAACCGAACACCGCGAACGCATGCGCGCGTTGAGTCGGGAGATCACGCGGTTTTCGGTGGCGCATCTGATCGACGAACTGCGCGCCGCCTACAAGGAAATTCCCGCCGTGCTGGAACATCTGGACGCCGTTCAGGAAGATGTCGTCGAACACGCCAATGAATTCATCGCCGCGAAGGCGCGGGAACTCGGTGGTCCCATGCAGGCCGGACAAGACGCCGGCGATGCGGGCGACGGCGCGTTCGCCAAACGCTATCATGTGAATTTACTGGGCGATTACGATACGAAGGATGGCGCGCCCGTCGTGTACGAGGACAATCCGGCCCATGGCAATCTGATCGGTCGTATCGAACACGTCGCCCACATGGGCGCGTTGTTGACGGACTTTACCTTGATAAAGCCCGGCGCGCTGCATCGCGCCAATGGTGGGTATCTCATACTGGACGCCCGGAAAGTGTTGATGCAGCCCTTCGCCTGGGAGGAATTGAAGCGGACCATCAAGTCCGGCGAAATTCGAATTGAAAGCCTGGGGCAGACGCTGAGTTTCATCAGCACCGTGTCGCTGGAGCCCGAACCGATTCCCCTGGACGTGAAGATCGTAATGACGGGGGACCGTTACCTTTACTATATGCTGTCGGCGCTGGACCCGGAATTCGCCGAATTGTTCAAGGTCGCCGTCGATATCGAGGAAGATATAGACCGGACCCCTGAAATGACCCCGCTGTTCGTTGAATTTATCGGCAATTTGATCGACCGGGACGCGTTGCGGCCGTTTAACGCCGATGGTGTGGCGCGGGTGCTCGACCACGCGGCCCGGCTGGCGGGCGATTCCGAAAAACTGTCGTGCCACGCCGAAAAAATTTCCGACTTGTTGCGCGAAGCCGATTATTGCGCCCGGCAGGCGGGGGAGGATTTGGTCGGTCGTGCGCATGTGCAAAGCGCCCTGGACGCGCAAATCCGTCGCGCCGACCGCGTGCGTTCACGGACGCAGGAAGCCATTCGACGCGGCACCATCTTAATCGATGTGGAGGGCGAAACGGTAGGTCAGGTAAACGGCCTGTCGGTTTTGCAATTGGGCGGTTTCGCCTTTGGCCAGCCGTCGCGCATCACCGCCAGCGTGCAACTCGGTAAAGGCGATGTGGTGGATATCGAACGGCAGGTCGAACTCGGCGGCCCACTCCATTCCAAGGGCGTGATGATCCTGTCCGGGTTTTTGGGACAACGCTATGCCGCGAAGTCGCCATTGGCGTTGAAAGCCAGTCTGGTTTTTGAACAATCCTATGGCGGAGTCGATGGCGACAGCGCGTCGTCGGCGGAGCTGTATGCGTTGTTGTCCGCGTTGTCGGGCGCGCCGGTCAAACAATCGCTGGCGGTGACCGGATCGGTCAATCAGCACGGGTTCGTTCAGGCCATCGGCGGCGTGAATGAAAAGATCGAAGGGTTCTTCGACGTCTGCCAACAAGCGGGATTGACGGGATCGCAAGGGGTGCTGATTCCGGAATCGAACGTGAAACATTTGATGTTGCGCGATGACGTGGTGGACGCGGTCCGCGCGGGCCAGTTCAGCGTGTATCCAATCGCCACCATCGACGAAGGTATCGAAGTCCTGACCGGAACGCCCGCGGGGGTTCGCAATCGGCAGGGACATTATCCCAAGGGGACCATCAATCACGCGGTGGAAACCCGGTTGCATGAATTGAGCGAAGCGGTGCGACAGTTTTCCGCGAAGGATGGCGGCAAGAAAGCCAAGACGAAAGCCGGTGGGAAAGGGGCGGCGCGGTGACGGAAAAAGTCCCCTCGGTCCGCAGAATTCTGATGGCGCTGGACGGCGCCAAAAGCGGTTCGGCAAACCTCAACGTCGCGGTTGATCTGGCGACCCGGTTCCGGGCCGAGCTAGTGGGGTTGTTCGTCGAGGATACGGATCTGTTGAGCTTGGCCGCTTTGCCGTTTTCCGCCCAGGTCAATTTATCGACGGCGGCGGCGCACCCGCTTGATCATGATGATCTGGAACGCGCCTTCGCGTCCCGGGCCATCGCCGCCCGACGGGGATTGTCCGACGCCGCAGCG
Organism: Rhodospirillaceae bacterium; assembly: GCA_018660965.1. Classification (GTDB taxonomy): domain Bacteria; phylum Pseudomonadota; class Alphaproteobacteria; order UBA8366; genus JABJJH01. The sequence goes on from JABJJH010000020.1 coordinate 3,294, forward strand.
CGTCGGCAGGTAAAATGGTCGTTTCGCACGGTTCGTGGCCGCGCGGTGAGCGAACTTTCGGCGGCGGCGGCGGACGCCGACCTTGTTGTTGTGGAGGGCGGGCGCCAGGGCGCGCGACGTTATGAAAATATTGGATTGTCGCCGCGCGTTGCGTTGACGCGGGTGTCGCGCTCGCTGTTGATCCTGCGCGCCGACCGGCAATTCACCCGGTCCGTCGTCGCCGTTTATGACGGGTCGGCCTTATCGCGAAAAGCGCTGAACGTCGTCGCTGGTTTCGTTGGGCCCGGCGACCGGGTCACCGTGTTGCTGCGCGCCGATCCGCGCCACCCCGTGGCGGGTTTGGAAGCCGACGCCAGAACGGCGTTGGGGGCGGCGTCCGGCGTCGCCGATTTCGAACCGACGAGCGCGTGGGACTTGCGGTCGCTCTGCGCCCAGATGACGGGTCGCGATCCCGGCTTGATTGTGCTGGGCGCGGACAGTCCGCTGGCGCCCACAGGGGAAGATGGTGACGCAAATGGGCGTGATATTCAGGGCCTGTTGGATATAATTAAATGCCCGGTCTGGATTGTTCGTTGACTATCGTCATGGGGGGTGCAGGTCATTGGGGAGACCGTTAGGGGGCAGGCATGAGTGACGACAACGAGGAGCGCCTCGACGTGATTACGGCGATACTGCCGCCGTTGTTGCATTCGATGGAGGCGTTGATTTTCCTGGGCCGTTATTTGCACCCACCGCAATTAACACAGCTGATCGACCATGTCGGGACGCCGGATACGGTGTTGCGTACGGCGCTGGCGGATTTTCGCAAGGTGGATTGGCCGGATCGCCTGATTGATTTCAGTCGCCGGATCGGGGATGCCGGAGGTGCGGTGTGCGAGGCCTTTGAAGGCCTGCGCACGGCGGAGAGCGAACAGGAGGGCATGGCGGCGGCGCGTCGCGCGATGCGGCGGTCCGCGCGCGCGGCGGAAGCCTTGTACCCGCTCGCGTCCCTGTTGCCGCCGATCAGTCAGTTTTTTCTGGAAGAATCGGCGCGCGGCGACGCGGCGCTGGAGGCGCGCCTGAACAGCCCATCCCGTGAGGGAGACGCCCCCAGTGCGGTGGATGGCGAAAATTCAGGGGTTATTCACGCTAAGAATGACCGGGACGCGCGCGGTGGATTTTCGCTGTACGTCCCGGAAACCTACGAGGCCGCCAACCCGCACCCGTTGATTATCGCGTTACACGGCGGCCACGGCCACGGACGCCTGTTTTTGTGGAGTTGGATTCGAGAAGCCCGGACAAGGGGCGCGATATTGTTGAGTCCCACGTCTTTCGGCGACACCTGGTCACTGATGGAGCCGGACGTGGATGTCGCCAGTCTCAACATGATGCTGGATCAAATCGGGAGGCGATGGAATATCGATCCAACCCGAATACTTTTAACGGGCATGAGCGACGGCGGAACCTTCACCTATATCGGCGGTCTGCGAACCGGCGTTCCGTTCACGCATTTGGCGCCGATGTCCTCGGGCTTTCATCCCATGCTGCTGGAAGGCGCGGATCAGGACCGCATCGCTGGCTTGCCCGTCTATATCGTACACGGCGCGTTGGACTGGATGTTCCCGCCGGATACCGCGCGGGAAACGCAACAAGCCTTGGCGGCGAAGGGCGCGAAGGTGGTCTACCGCGAAGTGCCGGACTTGTCGCACGCCCACGCCCGCGACGAAAACGCAGGCATCATGGATTGGTTTTTGTCCGATACATAAGACGGCTTCGAGCAAACCTGTGACAATGCCGCGCCGAGCGAATACATTTTCTTCCGTTGAATTTTGATCTGAACGGGGAGGTGCGCGCATGCGCGGAGCGGATATTGTGGCGCGGACATTGGCCGAAGCGGGCGTTCGCACGGTGTTTACCTTGTCCGGCAATCAGATTATGCCGATTTTCGACGCCTGCATCGACGTCGATATCCGATTGGTTCATGTGCGCCATGAAGCCGCCGCCGTTTACATGGCCGACGCCTGGGCGCAGATAACCGGCGAGATTGGCGTGGCGCTGGTGACCGCCGCGCCAGGGTTCGCCAACGCCCTGTCGCCGTTGTTTTCCGCCCGTGGCGCGGAAAGTCCCGTCGTGTTGTTGAGCGGCGATTCACCGGTGGCGCAACTTGGCCACGGCGCGTTTCAGGAACTCGAACAACCGGATATGTCGGCGCGCGTGACCAAGGCGTCGTTTCGCGCGGGCGCCGATATCGGTTTTGACATCGCCAGAGCGATCCGGATCGCGCGCTCAGGCCGCCCCGGTCCGGTGCATGTGGCGCTGCCGTTCGACCTGTTGAACAATCCGGTCGCCGATGGCGTTGTCCCGCAGAAGGATCGTGGGCGGGACATCTCGCCGATGGAAGCGGGCGCGGCGCAAGCGGTGTTGTCGGCGCTGGCCGCCGCAAAACGGCCCCTGGTTCTGACCGGACCGATGCTCAACGCCAGCCGCGCCGGTTCACAGGTGCGCGAATTGGCCGACATGCTGGATGCGCCGGTCGTGCCGCTGGAAAGCCCGCGCGGTCTTCGCGATCCGTCATTGGGGATGTTCTCTGACGCGCTGGCGCGGGCCGATCTTATTGTTTCGCTGGGCAAGTCCGTGGACTTTACACTGGGGTTCGGACGCCCCCCCGCCGTGGACGCCGACTGCGCGTTTTTTGTGGTCGATCCTGACGATGGCGAGAGTGAGCGGGCGCGGCGGTTGCTTGGCGAACACCTAAGCGGCGTCGTCCGGGCGGATGCGGACG
>JABJJH010000019.1 GCA_018660965.1 Rhodospirillaceae bacterium
CGCCCATTTCGCGCATGTTGTTCGAGGTTAAAAAGACCAACGGCGGCTTTGTCGATTTAATCGTTCCGATTTCCGGGATCGTCACCTGGAATTCCGACAGAATTTCGAGCAGGAACGCTTCGAATTCTTCGTCCGACTTGTCAACCTCGTCGATCAGCAACACCGCGCCATGTTCCTGCCGCAACGCCTTCAGCAAGGGGCGGGGCTCCAGGAACTGTTCGGAGAAGAACATGTCGCCAAAATCGTGCAGTCGCGCCATGGATTCGTCCAACCCCTTGGTGTCGGACAAGGTGTCGCCCATTTTGTCTTTGAGGATTTGAGTGTAGAGAAGCTGCTTGCCGTATTTCCATTCGTACAGCGCCTTGGATTCATCCAGTCCTTCGTAACACTGCATGCGGATCAGCGGCAGGCCGAGCCAATTCGCCGTGGACAGGGCTAATTCCGTCTTGCCAACCCCGGCCGACCCTTCAACAAGGATTGGCTTGGTCAGGTTCTGCGCCACGAACAGCGCGGTGGCGATGCGACGCGACGCGATGTAGCCGACCTCGCCCAGGCCTTCCATGATGCTTTCGACCGAGGCCAGTTTTTCATCAACGCCCTGCGGCGGAACAATGTTATTCATAAGGGGACTGCTTTCAATTTTCTTGTTCACTAAGGGATCAGGCTTCAATCAAGGCGACCGCGCGTCGACGAGCCTGAATAATATGCGCGGTTCTGGCAATGCCAAGGGTCTTTTCCAGGTCGCGACGTTCCGCCGCTAGCCCGGACGACGCGGCCAGTCCGCTTTTATCCATCAACGCGCCGATCCGTTGCTGCTGAACGCGCGACCAGTCACGCGCGGCGGCGGCGATGCTTGAAATTTCATCCGCATTCGCCTCGGGATCGAGATCGAGCAATTCAGCGGCGTGGTAGGCCATCGCCGCCAATCCGTCCGGCGCAGCGGCGAGCCAGCCGAGTTCGGCCATATCGTCGTCGTCCAGCGCGCCGGGATCGACTTCATGGGCGAATTGCGCAATTTGATGGCGCATCGACCCCGCCATGGACGCCGCCGCAAGCGCGTCTTCGGTTCGTCGCATGGGCAGCGAAATCGCGGCGAAGGCGTCGCCTTCCGGCCCCAGTATGTTCGCGGCGGGAACCCGGACATCGGTCAATTTCAAACCGCAATGCGGGGCGGGCCGCAAATAATCGATTTTAACGCCTTCGGTCCGCTCCAACCCCGGCGCATCGCCGGGAACCAGCAACACCGAGAATTGTTTGCGCTCGTTCTCGACCCCGGTAATGGCGAGGACAAGGAACAAATCGGCGATGGGGCCATTGGTGAGATAGGCCTTTTCGCCATTGAGAATGAAGTCGTCGCCGTCGCGCGTCGCCGTGGTTTTCAAATGCTTCGGGTGTGCGCCCGCGCCCGGTTCCGATATCGCCATGCACGGCGTCATCGCCCCGGACGCCAGCTTCGGAACATAGGCCGCGCGCTGTACGGAATCGCCCAACCGTAAAATATGCAACCGCGCGATTGTCTGGCGACTCAGCCAACAGCTCACGATTCCCTTGACGCCGCCGACCGCCGCCAGGGCTTCCGCCGCCATGGCGAGCGCCCGGTAATCGCCGCCACAACCGCCAAGCGTTTCTGGCAACCCAATTCCCGCAAGCCCGGCGTCGCCGAAGGCGCGCCATAAATCGGCGGGGATGACCTCGTGGTCGCGCCAATCCGAACGCGACGCGACGTGCGTTCGCGCGAACGTCTCCATGCGCGCGCGCAACGCCCGGCGAAGTGATTGCGCCTTGGTCGCATTTTCGGTGCAGCCCATTTTCATGCGGCGCATCATAAACAGGTGAAATAAGAAAAACGAGACCTTCAGGTCCGGACATTTCCCATTAAACGGAACCCGGCTTACTTGACGGCGGAAAAACTGGTTGGTTGGAGAATGGAGTTGGTGATTGTCGCGACGATAGGACCGTCTTTTTCGGTTTCCGCCCGTTTGGTTTGCCATTCGGGATCGGCTGCGAACGCCGCGAATTTTTCTTCCCGTTCGGCCAGCGATTCCCAGGCCAGCATATAATGGAGGTCCTGATTGTTCTCGCCGATCACGGTTGTCCAGAATCCGGCCTGACGGATGCCGTGTTTTTCCCAGAGCTTCAATGTGATGGTGTCAAAGCGCTTCAATAACGCGGGCAACCGTCCCGAAATACAATGATAGACGCGCAACTCGTACAGCATGGCGTTTTCTCCCCTAACAAGTTTTAAACTCCGCTATTTTTAGGTCAGTCCGGCGCAAATTGAAATGGGCATCGCCCCGCCGCGATTGTGTCCAAACAGCCTTTTCTTGATCTGGGTCAACGACAGCGCCCCCGAAACGGTATTGTATTAAAGACCGCTAAACTTCGGAACGAGTGTTCCGCGTCTCGCAAAATACATTGGGGGAGTTTGAGTATGGGCGCGACAATCAACATCAATCATCGTCAGGCCCTTGGGCGCCACAACCATTCGTTCCGCGACCGTGCACTCGACATTTTGACCGGGTCTATCCTGTTTATGTTCCTAGCGCCATCTATGGCCCTGGCCGCGTTGACGACGCTGCTGTTCAATCGGGGGCGCGTTTTCACGAAACTATCGCGGGCTAAAAAGGATGGTCGCGTGGTTTCGGTTTTGAATTACCAGAACGAGCGGCCCGCCGTTGGCGCGACGCGAGCCATCGACCGATATAATCGATTTCTGGTTTACAGTCGGCTGGTGGCGTTGCCCGAAATTATCAACGTGGTGACCGGCGAACTGAGCTTATTCGACCCGGACGGCGTGCGTCCTTCCCTGTTCGCCGCCTGAACGAGTTTAGGTCACCACCCTGGATCGTGTCCCTTGAACGGTGTCGGGATGCGCTGGACATCCTGTAGGATTTCGCCCAACGGCCCCGGCGGCGTATCTGTCGGAATGAACAGCGTGATCGAATCCGCAAGCCCGCCATAGCGTTCCTCGATCTTCTTGGCGACTTCATCATGCGTGCCGACGATGGCGAACAAATCGACCACGTCATCGGGAATCATCGCCGCCATTTCATCCCACCGCCCCGCGGCGGGAAGCGGGCGAAGTTTGTGACCCAAATCCAGCATGTCGTGCAATTCCAGCACACGCCAATAGGACCGCGTCGAACAATAAAACGAAATACGAAACCGAATGTATTCGCGCATCTTCGCGACGGCTTCCTCGTCCGGGCCGGTGGCCATGAAGGCGCCGGAAATGACTTCGATTTGGCTGCGGTCCCGTCCATGGTCGTTCTGGCCGCCGCGATCCAGCCCCTTGCCGATTTGCGTCAGGATGCGTTCCGCGAGATAACGCTGCGTGTTGAAGGGGTGCAGCCGAACGCCGTCAGCGACCTCCCCCGCGACGCCCAGCATGGCGGGACCGACCGCCGACATGGCGATGGGAATGCGCGGCAATCCCAGGGGGCGGGGCGCGAAATTCGGCGTCGTCAGGGTCAGCGTGTAGTGATCGCTGTGATAGTCGAGCGGCTCTTCGGTTTCCCAGGCGCGCCAGACCGCGCGCACCGCGCCGATATAGTCGCGCATGCGCGGCGCCGGCGGCGTCCAAGCGATGCCGTAGCGCCGTTCATTATGGCCTTTCACCTGCGACCCGAGGCCAAGGTAAAACCGGCCATTCGACGCCTTGTTCAAATCCCAGGCGGCGTGCGCCATGATCGTGGGGCTGCGCGGGAAGGCGATGGCGACGCCGGTGCCAATCTGAATACGGTTCGTCGCCAAGGCGGCGACCGTCAGGGGCGGGAACGGACCATGCGCGTTTTCCAGGGCGTCGACGCCATCGAACCCCGCGTCCTCGGCTTCCTTGGACACGCGCTGCGACTCGCGAAGATCATTATTGGGGATTTGATAGAAAACACGCATCGAAGGCGCCTCCCTGTTGCTTTGCCTGAACGGGGACTCTCCCGATGGCGCTTCCCATATGTCAAAACGGTAGCAACATCCTCCAACGAAGAAAAGCGCCCGACGTTCCGAATCGTGATTTCTTGACAACAACTTGTTAGCGTTAATATTTGAGCCGCGCCAGATTTTGATAGCGATTATGAAAAGGTGAGCCATGAAAGTCGAAACAGTACTGCCGCTCGGCAAGGTGGACCCCGGTCTGCGCAAGCCCGAACAGCCGCTTGATCTGACCACGGTTGGCGATGATGCGCGCCGGGTGGAGGAACTCGGCTATGACGGGTTGTTCGCGTCCGAGAACAAGGAAGACCCATTCGTCACCATCGCGGTCGCGGCCCAGACCACGCAGCGGCTACAATTGGGAAATTCCGTTGTTATCGCTTTTGCGCGCAGCCCCGCCGTTACGGCCATGTTCGCCTGGTCCATGCAAAAGCTGTCGCAAGGACGCTTCACACTGGGGCTCGGATCACAGGTGCGGGCGCATATTCAACGGCGCTTCGGCGTTTCGGACTGGACGCCGGCGGGGACCTGGATGCGCGAATACGTACAAGCGGTGCGCGCGATATGGGATTGCTGGCAGAACGACGCCAAACTGGATTTTGAAGGCGACCACTACCGGCTGAATCTCGTAGTGCCACAGTTCAATCCCGGCCCGATTGCGAAACCTGATATCCCCATCCACCTCGCCGCGTTGAACCCCTATATGTGTCAGGTCGCCGGTGAAGTGGCCGACAGCCTGGGACCACACCCCATTTGTACGCGCGCCTATATCGAAGACGTGATGCTGCCCGCCGTGCGCAAAGGCGCGGAAAAAACCGGACGCGATCCGGGCGACGTTAAAGTCGCCATGCGATCGCTTATCGCCACCGGGCCGGATGAGGAAACCCTGCATGATCGCGCGGAAGCGGTGCGGGCGCGCGTCGCCTTCTACGCCTGCACCCCGAGCTACCGCGCCGTCTTCGAACATCACGGCCTGGGGGATTTGGCCAAGCGCTTGAGTGGGCTCGCCCGTGAACAGCGCTGGGAAGAAATGCCGCCGATGATCAGCGACGAAATGCTGCACACCTTCGCGGTGGTCGGAACCTTCGATGAGATAATTGATCGAATGCGCCAGCGCTGCGCCGGGATTGCGGACAGCACCGAATTCAGCATTCCGATGACGTCGGATACGGAATATGAACGACTGGCGGACTTGATCAAAACGCTTCAGCAGAGTTAACCCAACGCCCGAGGCGCGAAATCAAACCTTGAGGCTGCGTCGCCAATCGAGCAAATTTATACGTGTCGCGCGCAGACTTTAAGGACAACCACATGCAGCGAACACGGATGACCGATTATGACGAGGCGCACGCCGCCTTCGATTGGTCCTTGCCGGATAGTTTCAATTTCGGCGGCGACGTCATTGACGTATTCGCCGAAGACCCCAATCGCCTGGCCTTGATCTGGTGCGACGGCGCGGGCGCGGAACGCCGCTTCACCTTCGCCGACATCCGCCGCCTGTCGAACCAGTTCGCCAATCTGCTGCGCGCAAACGGCGTGGCGAAGGGCGACCGCGTCGTTGTGATGTTGCCACGCATCCCCGAATGGCAAATCGTCATGATCGGGTGCTTGAAGCTGGGCGCCGTTCCCATTCCCTGCATCACCATGCTGACGGCGAAGGACATCGCCTACCGCGTCGGCCATTCCGGCGCCGTTGCGGTCGTGGCGACCGGGGCCGACGCCGTGAAGTTCGATGACGCCGCCGCTTTCCATCTGCGTTGCGCCGTTGGCGCCTGTGCCAATAAAGACGGGGGCTGGCTGGATTTCGACGCCGCCATCGCCGCTCAACCGGACGACTTCGATCCTGTCCGCATGGGTATCGAAGACCCCGCAATCATGTACTACACCTCCGGGTCGACCGGCGACCCCAAGGGCGTGATCCATGCGGCGCGCAGCCTGTTCGCGTGGCGCGTCTCCGCCTGGCATTGGCTGGATTTAAATGAAAATGACGTAATGTGGTGCACGGCGGACACCGGATGGAGCAAGGCGGGCACCAGCGTTCTGTTCGGTCCGTGGAGCGTTGGGGCGACAGTATTGTTTTATGACGGACCGTTCGACCCGCGCGGGCGTTTCGATCTACTGGCGAAATACGGCGTGACGGTGTTTTGCGCCGCCGCGACGGAATTGCGCCGTCTGGTGCTGGAAAATATATCCGGCGTCGATTTATCCGCCCTGCGCCAAACCGTGTCGGCGGGGGAAACCGTCAATCCCGACGTGATCGACCGCTGGACCGCAATGACGGGCACACCGCTGCTGGACGGGTACGGCCTGACCGAAATTTTGATGGTGATCCTGAATTATCCGGCTCTGCCCGTGAAGCCGGGGTCGATGGGCAAGCCGTTGCCGGGAACCGACATCGCGGTCATCGACGACAATGACCAACCGCTGGGCCTCGGAAAGATCGGTCGCCTCGTCATACGATTGCCGCATCCGCAGCTTATGCACGGCTATTGGAATGACCCGGAATTGACTGCATCGGCTTTCGTGAATGTCGATGGAATTCGTCATTTCATCACCAGTGACGTGGTCAGCGTGGACGAAGATGGGTATGTATTCTACCAGGGCCGCGCCGACGACGTGATTAACGCATCGGGTTATCGGATCGGGCCGCTGGAGGTTGAAAACGCGCTGATGGCGCATGAGTCCGTGCAGGAATGCGCCGCAATCGGCAGCCCCGACGCGGATCGCGGCGAAGTCGTAAAAGCCTTCGTGGTGTTGAATGACGGTTTTACCGGCGACGACGCGCTCATCACGACGCTGCAGGATCACGCCAAGCAAATCACGGCGCCGTACAAATATCCCCGCAAAATCGAATTCGTCGATGATCTGCCGAAAACGACGACCGGCAAGATACAGCGCGGCGAATTGCGTCGACGCGAAGACCAACGCAGCCACCCATAATCACACCGGAGAATACAATGCTGAGCGAAGCCGAGATCGCGCAATATCACGAGGATGGCTATATCATTCCCGACTTCCGGCTGCCGGATGAAATTCTCGACGATATTGGGATGCATCATGCGCGGTTGGTGGCGCGGCGCCCTGAATTCCGCAATTTTTGTCCGAGCCTGCTGGCCCATGAAACGGCGTTTTTGGCGTATGCGCGCGTTCCTGAAATTCTCGACATGGTCGGACAGGTGATCGGGCCTGATTTCGCCCTATGGAATTCCAGCTTTTTCGCCAAACCCGCCCTTGATGGACTTCGGACGCCCTGGCATCAGGACGGCGAATACTGGCCCGTGCGACCGCTCGCCACCTGCACGGTCTGGATGGCGATTGACGCCGCGACTCCAGAAAACGGCTGCTTGCGGGTGATCAAGGGGTCGCACAAAGATCGGAGACTGCGACCGCATGATACCTATGTTGGCGACGACGTGACGCTTAAACAGGAATTGAGGGCGGATGAATATGACGAGACCCAAGCCGTCGATATCGTGTTGGAACGCGGGCAAATTTCCTTGCACGACGTTTATCTGCTGCACGAATCACAGGCCAATACGTCTGAAAATTCCCGCCGTGGCATGACCCTGCGTTATATGCCCACGACATCGGTGTTCGACCGTGACGTCGCCCACAAACAGGCCATCGAAAAAGGCGTCAGCGACCATTCCGACCGGACGGTGTTTTTGATGCGTGGCGGGGACCCATCGGGCAAGAACGACTTTCGCGTTCGGCTTTAAGGCGCCGCCGCATGCCCGATCCCGTCATCATCCGCAAACCCGTTGGCGCCGCTGCGCCGGTGGTGTTCGATTCGCCGCACAGCGGCAACCATTACCCGGATGATTTCGACTATATCCTGCCCTTCGACCGGATGCGCTGGGCGGAAGACCCGCATGTCGACGAGATGTTCGCCGCAGCGCCCGAGTCCGGCGCGACGTTGATCGCGGCCACCTTCCCCCGCGCCTATATCGACCCGAACCGCGCCGCGACCGATATCGACCCCAGTCACCTGGAAGGCGATTGGCCCGACCCCGTCGATGTCAGCCACAGGGCCAGGTCTGGCGTCGGGTTAATCCGGAACGCGTCGGGGCGCGACAAGCTGCCGATTTACGGGCGCAAGCTCACCGTGGCGGAAGTTCGCACGCGGATAGAATCGTATTGGACGCCCTACCACGACGCGGTCCGTCAAAGCCTGGACGAGGCGCACGCCCTATCCGGCGCGGTCTGGCATGTGAACTGCCATTCCATGTCCCGGTTTTGGCCACCGGTGTATCAAAGAGCGGAACGACGGAACACCAACGACTACACCCTGGGCAACCGCGACGGTACGACCGCCGGCGCCGACTTCACCGAATTCGTGCGCGCGACCTTGGCGGGGTTCGGGTTCAATGTCGCGGTGAATGACGGACAGAAAGGCGTTGAACTGGTCCGCGCCTATAGCGACCCGGCCGCCAACCGTCACAGTTTGCAAATCGAAATAAACCAGCGCCTGTACTGGAACGGCAAGATCCAGGAAAAAACCGACGGATTCGAGGAACAGAAACAAATCATGACGGCGCTGATCCAAGCAATTTGCGACTACGCCCGCACGCACGCGCCCTGAAGGTATCGTTTGAATTGCGCCGCGCAGGTTGACAGACCCGCGTTGACGGCGAACAATTCGCGTTCGATATTTTCGACGCCTCTTATTCAAGACGGACCATGAATGATTTGACCGGCAACGTCGCCGTCGTCACCGGCGCCCAGCAAGGAATCGGACAAGCCGTCGCCCTGGCGATGGCCAAGGCGGGCGCCCATGTCGTCGTCAACTATCTGGATGATGCCGACGCGGCGGAAGAAACGGCGACGGCGGCGCGCGAACACGGCGTCAAGGCTGACCCCGTAGAGGCCGACATATCCAGTCCCGCCGGTGTGGAATCCCTGATGAAAGCCGCCGACGCTTTGGGCGGCGTATCGATCCTGGTCAATAACGCCGCCGTATTTCCCCGATCTCCATTTCTGGAAATGGCGGAATCGGAATGGGATCTGGTGCTGGGCGTCAATCTGAAGGGCTCGTTCTTGTGCACGCAAGCCGCCGCGAAACGCATGGTCGACGCGGGGCGCGCGGGGGCGATTGTAAATTTAACGTCCGGCGCCGCCTTCCGGGGATCGCCGCGCGGCGCTCATTACGTGTCCAGCAAGGCGGGCGTCATCGGGCTTACGCGGGCCGTGGCGTTGGAGTTGGCGCCGCACGGCATTCGGGTGAACGCCATCGCGCCCGGACTGACCGACACCGCACAACCCCGATACGGCATGACCGAAAACGAAATCAGCGCAAAAGCCGCTACGATTCCCCTGCCCGGCCTGTCGACGCCGGGCGACATCGCGAACACGGCGGTGTTTTTAGCCTCCAACGCAGCGTCCCGCATATCCGGCCAGACCATTCACGTTAATGGTGGAGATTATCTCTACTGATTTTATCGCCTAATCGCCTTACTCGACTATGAAAGGAACGACCCCATGAACGCAGTAACGCCAGACACTCTGCCCGCCCTCAACGGCATCAAGGTTCTCGACCTGACCCAATTTGAGGCGGGCCCCTCCTGCACCGAAGCCCTGGCCTGGCTCGGCGCCACGGTTGTGAAGGTGGAGGAACCAAAACGCGGCGAGCCCGGACGGTGGGGCTTTTCCAACCGGCCCGACGCCGACGCGCATTATTTCATCTTCTATAATCTGAACAAACAAAGCGTCACCTGCAATCTGAAGTCCGAGGAAGGTAAAGCTTTGTTGACGCGGCTTATCGGCGAGGTTGATATCGTCATCGAAAACATGGCGCCGGGCACCTTCGCCCGCCTCGGGTTTGATTTTGACACCATTCATAAAATCAATCCCCGCGCCATCTTCGCCCAGGTCAAGGGCTTCTCGCCGAAAAGTCCGCACAAGGATTACCTGGCCTTCGACATGATCGCGCAAGCGACCGGCGGCACCATGGGCGTCAACGGCCCTCCGGGCGAACCGCCGATCAAACCCGGCCCGACAATCGGCGACACCGGCACCGGCATGTTGTGCTGTATCGGCATTCTGGGCGCGCTGTTCCAACGCGTCACGACGGGCAAGGGCCAGCACATTCAAATCGCCATGCGCGACGCGATGATCAACTATTGCCGCACGCCGATGAGCCGCCAATCGGCGCTCGACGAAGGCGTCCTGCCGCGCGCGGGCAATTCCATCATCGGCACATCGCCGGGCGGATTGTACGCCTGCAAACCCGGCGGCACGGATGATTATTGCTATATCTTCGCGTCCCGTGGCAATGAGGAGCATTGGAGCCGTCTCGCCAACGCCATCGGGCGCGCCGACCTTTTGGACGATCCCCGCCTGAAAACCGGCGAGGACCGCTATGAAAACAAGGAGGTGGTGGACGGCGCCATCACCGAATGGACCATGCAGCACACCAAGGAAGAGGTCATGGAGATCGTCGCCAGCGCCAAGGTGCCCTGCGGCGCGGTCTACAATACCTACGAATTGCTGAACGATTCGGACCTGCACGACCGCGGTATGATGACCAAGATCGACCACCCGGTACGTGGCGAGGTCACCGTGTCGGGTTGGCCGGTCAACATGTCGGAAAGCCACGTGCCGATCAAATCTTCGCCGCTGCATGGTGCGGATAACGAGGCGATCTACGGCGAATGGCTCGGCATTCCCGCCGACGAAGTGAAAGCCATGCGCGAAAACGGCGTTATCTGACGCCGCGTCATTCTTGAAGGCGCCGGATTTTCGCAAAGGCGGGAATCCGGCGCCGGAAAATGTGTGACGTAAAATTCTTGACGCCAAATTATTGACGGTGGAGTCGACCCATGACGCCTGAAGCCTTGCGGAACGACACAGACCCCCAAACCATCACGATAAATCCGTTGGCGATTGATATCGGCGCGGAGATCGAGGGCGTGGATTTGTCCAAGCCGCTATCGGAACAGCAACGCGCCGAGATTTGGGACGCCTTCGTGACCTGGAAGGTGATTTTTTTCCGCGACCAGAAATTGGACAAGGCGAGCTTTGTCGCCATGTCGCGCCAGTTCGGCGACTTGAATCGGGGACACAACATTCATGCGGTGGACCCGGCGTTTCCGGAAATTTACGGGGTTGTGAAAAACCGTCATCAATCGCGCCAGTCCGGCGAACCCGCGTTCGACCCCTGGACCGGGTGGCACACGGATTTAACGCCTGCGATCAACCCGCCAACCGCCTCGTTCCTGTGGGGCGATGTCGTGACGCCCTATGGCGGCGACACGCAGTGGACCAATCTGGCCGCCGCGTATGACGCGTTGTCGCCGACCATGCGCGCCTTTGTCGACGAACTTCGCGGCGTTCACACCTACATGAATTACAATGGCGTCCAGACGACCCAGAAATTTACCGACGAAATTTCGCAAAATCAGAAAACCAGCGAACATCCCATCGTGTGCGTGCATCCGGAATCGGGCCGGCGGGTGTTGTGGGTGAGTCCCAAATTTCTGCAAAAGATCGTCGGCCTGACGCCAACCGAAAACAACTCACTGTTGGCCCTGCTGAAGACCCACGCGGTCCGGCCGGAATTCACGCTGCGCTTCAAATGGAGCCCCGGTTCGCTCGCCATGTGGGACAACCGTTCAACGGCGCACATGGCGCCCCGGGACTTTCAACGTACCGACTTCGACCGCCAGCTTTTCCGGACCACATCGGTGGGCGCCATTCCCGTTGGCGTGAACGGTGAAAAATCAAAGTCGCTCGAAGGAACGCCGCTGGAAGCCATTTAAAGCGGCGGACCCTAAACGGACGATAGTCACAGCCGTCGCAGTATTTTCAGGACTTAGGACAGATAGTCCGCCAGGGCGTCATACGTCGCCTTGCGGGACGTATCGTCGTGCGCCGCAACCTGTATGCGCAAATCTGTCGCGCCAGCCTTGGCGTATTCCGCCAGCCCGTCCAGCACGTGTTGCCAGCTGCCGATCAGATGCAGGTCGGAGGCGTCTTCAAGCCCTTCGTGCCGGGAGGCGTTGGCATAGGATGGGTTTGCCTGGTAATGCGCGGAGATTTCCCGCGCCAGAACCTTCGCCCCCGCAACGTCGTCGGTAACGCAGATTCGCACCAGCGCCATGACGCGCAGGTCGCCGCTGCGGTTGGCGCTTTCGGCCCCGGCGCGGAGGTTTGGCAGGATGTAGGACGATATGGTGCGCGGCCCGCATTGACCCAGCGTCACACCCTGCAGCCTGCCGCCCGCAAACCGCAACATCCGTGGACCAAGCGCCGCCAGCAAAATCGGCGTTGGGTGCGCTTCGATCCCAAGCGTCGCGTGCGCCGATATCTGCTCGCCATCCGTATCCGCCTGCTCGCCCGCCAGCAACGGCTCCAACGCCTCAATGAATTCTCGCGTGTAGGAGAAGGGCTTATCCCACGAAAGGCCGAGCACACCCTCGACATGACTTTTAGAGGCGGCCCCGATCCCAAGGGTGAACCGCCCCCCCAAGGCGTTCTGCGCGGTCCGCACCAGCTGGGCGAACCCGACCGGATGGCGGCCATACAGCGGCACAACCGACGTGCCAACTTCGCCGAGCCCGGGAAAGTCACCGCCAAGGCAGGCCAGCGCCGCAACCGAATCGACGCCCATGGCGTGCGAAATCCAGAAGCTGTCGAAGCGTGCTTTCTCGGCGAATCGGGCCGCGTTGCGCGCTTCATCTATGGACGCCAGCGTCGTACCGCCCGCCAACCCCCAGCGGATACCGAAGCGATCATTCGTCATGTTTCAAAACCTTTATCTATTGTACCCGTGCGACCCATCACCGGCTTTAGCCACAGCAAGACATTAGTACGCCAAGCAACGCATGACTTTTCCAGCCGGTCACCCGATCGGGGCTTAACACATTACGGGCAGCCTAGAGCCTCTATGATATGTTGCAACAGCCTTGTCTAAGTAATGGCGCCGTCATTGAATGGCGAAATATAAATCGGATTTACGGAGTGATGAAATTCCATGACAAATTTTTACCGGCCCGACCTGGGCGCAAATCCCAACGACCCGTTTGCTCGCGATGAAACCGGAACACTGGTTCGTCGTGGTTATTGGCTCGATATGGGCGACCGTTCGGTCATCTTGGCCATGACACAGGGAATTGGCGCCAGCCTGGCGAATGACCATAAACGAGCGCATCTTGCCGATATTGGTCGTGATCATTTGATCGATGATGTCTGCGGACAGGATATTTTGCCGCCGGAGCGATAGCGCCAAAAAAAACATCCCGGAATTTGAAGCGCTGATTCAGGGAACCATAGTCTTGCATGTCCTCGGCGCCGGTCCTGCTGGAAAACCACTTCCAGCCCGTTAACCAAGAATTTCCGCAAGAAGGTCACGCCAATTCGGGAATTCCACATCAAACCGCGTTCTAAATTTTTGTGTATCCAGGCGGGAATTATGAGGGCGTTTGGCGGGGGTGGGATAATCTTCAGACGGGATTGGGGTCAGAGTCTCTATCGCGAGCGGCATTCCACGGTCCCGCGCCACAGTGAAAATAGCCCCGGCGAATCCATACCAGGAGCAAACCCCGGATGGCGCAATATGATAAATCTGTGGCGATTTATCGAAGGCGTCGCGCCAGCCGTCGCTCTTGTTCCCTATCAGAATTTTCGCCGTCATCGCCGCCAGCCAAGAGGCCGGTGTGGGCGCCCCGATTTGATCGTCCACGATGGACAACGCGGGCCGTTCGGCGCCAAGCTTGAGCATTGTCGTCAGGAAGCACTGTCCATCGGCGCTGTAAACCCAGCTTGTCCGCAGAATCATGGCGGAACCCGAAATTGCGCAAACCGCGTTGTCGCCAGCCAGCTTGCTCTCGCCGTAAACGCCTAACGGTCCCGTGGGATCGTCTTCACGCCAAAAACTTTCCCCCGATCCGTCGAACACATAATCCGTGGAATAGTGGATCATCGGCACGTTGTGTTTTTTCGCCCATGTCGCCAATTCATAGGGCGCGGCTTCGTTAACGGCGAAGGCTGTATTCCGGTCTGTTTCCGCGTTATCGACTTGAGTGTACGCCGCCGCATTCACAATCAGGGTGAGGCTGTTCGCGTCAAGAAAAGACGCAATTGTCTCGGGACGCGAAAGATCCAGTTCATCCCGGCCCACGACGAGAAGGTCGCCCAAGGGGGCAAGCGTGTTCGCAAGTGATCCGCCCAATTGTCCGTTCCGGCCCGTAATCAAGACGCGCATGGCTTTACCCATGAAACGCGGGCAGGTTTTCCGCATTTTCCAGAAGTGGCGCGGTGCCGTCCCGGTCATTCACGGAAATTTCGTCGAGCGGCCATTCAATTCCGATGGCTGGATCATTGTATCTGACGACGCCTTCCGATTTGGGATCGTAAAATGACCGCGCGCATTTGTAGAAAAAATACGCCGTTTCGCTCATGGTTACAAAGCCATGCGCGAAACCCGGCGGAACCCACAATTGGCGGCGGTTTTCGTCATTCAGTTCACACCCGAACCAGTTGCCGAATGTCGGGCTGTTGCGGCGAATGTCCACGACGACGTCGAACACCGACCCGGCGACCACCATGACCAATTTTCCTTGCGCGTTCGGTTCTTGAAAGTGGAGCCCCCGAAGTGTGCCTTTGCGCGAACGTGAGAGGTTGTCCTGCTTCCAGGGCCCTTCAATCCCCGCGTCCTCGTATCGCTTCGACTGAAACTGCTCCATGAAAAAGCCGCGTTCATCCCCATAAACGTCGGGCTCCACGACCAACACACCCGGTAAATCCGTCGGCAAGACGTTCATTTTTATCCCCGCTCCAAAAGATCAAGCAAATATTCCCCATACCCGCTTTTGGTCAAGGGCTCGGCCAGGGCGCGAAGGGTTTTATTATCGACCCAGCCCTGCCGCCATGCGATTTCCTCGACACAACCAATTTTGTAACCCTGTCGGCGTTCAATCGTCGCAATATAGTTGGTCGCATCCAACAGCGAATCATGGGTTCCCGTATCAAACCATGCGTACCCGCGTCCAAGTGTCTGCACGTTCAAGGCCTGTCGTTGAAGGTAGGCTTCATTGACCGAGGTTATTTCCAGTTCCCCGCGCGCCGATGGTTTAATGGTCTTCACGATGTCGATGATGTCTTCGTCGTA
>JABJJH010000167.1 GCA_018660965.1 Rhodospirillaceae bacterium
CGCGCGCATCCTTATTCTCGGGTTTGTCGGCGGCGGACCGTGCCTGGCCAAGACCAATCACTTGCTGATCAAGGGCGCGTCGGCGGTTGGCGTGCGCGTCGGTGGCTTCAACGACTTCGAACCGGATTTGGCGGCGGCTAATCTGGCGGTGCTGATGGCGTGGGCGGCGGCGGGCAAGCTGAAGCCACAAGTCTCCCACACATTTCCACTGGACCAAATCGCCGAGGCGCTTCAGGTCATCATCGACCGCAAGGTGATCGGGAAATGCATTTTGACGAATTAGATCGTTAAATCGCTCCGTCGTCTTTCAAGGCTTTCACATCGGCGGCCGACAGGCCGAGGAATTCCGCGAACACCGACTCGTTGTGTTGACCGGTTTCAGGCGGCGCATCGCCCGGCGTCCCCGGCGTTCCCGATAGCTTGAAGGGCAACCCCAACAGGTCGACGGTCGTGCCGTCGGGACGCTTCGCGGGGACGACCATGTCGTTGGCCAGCACTTGTTCGTCCTGGAACACCTGCTCTAACGTGTTCATCGGCGCGTTCGCGACGCCCGCCGCCTCGAATCGCCCAATCCATGTATCGACGTCGTCAGAGGCGAGCCGGGATTCCAAATCCTTTCGGAGGTCGTCATCGTGGCGGCACCGTTCCACGTTCGACGCATAGCGCGGATCGTCCGCCAATTCCGGTGCGTTCAAAACGCCGCACGCCTTGAGCCACATCGGTTGCGATGGGGCGCCGATGAGAATATCGCCATTGCGGGCGCGATACACGCCATAGGGCGAAATTGTCGAAAACCCCGCGCCCTCGCGTTCGGGCCTCACGCCCCCGGCTGTCCAGGCGACGCCGTGATAGCTCAATAAGCTGACGCCGGATTCCAACAAGGACACATCGACGCGCTGGCCGCCGGCGCCGCGTTCACGGGCCAGAAGCGCGCTGACGACGCCGCCATACGCCAACATGCCCGTCGACATATCGATGGCCGCGACACCGGGTCGGACCGGCGGGCGGTCGGCTTCGCCCGTTAACGCGAACACGCCGGAATACGCGGCGACCATGGCGTCGTACCCCGCCTTGTTGCGCAACGGTCCCTTCGCGCCGTATCCGGAGACTGAACAATAGATTAGGTCCGGGTTGAGGGCCTTGAGGCGGTCATAGCCAACGCCCAGTTTCTCGGCGGTGTCGGGCAGAAAACTCTGGATCACCACGTCCATTTTGGCCACCAGCGCGTCCAGCAATTCCAGCGCCTTGGGCGACTTCAAGTTCAGCGTGATGTCCCGCTTGCCGCGATTGACGCTGAGCCAGTTGGAGGTTTGGCCGCCGCCGATAGCGTGAGGAAAAGTTCGGTTTAAATCGCCGCCCGGCGATTCGACCTTGATGACCGACGCGCCGTTGTCGGCGAGCATCTGGCCGCAATACGGTCCCGCCAGAACGCGGCTTAAATCGAGAACCTTTATACCGTCAAGCGCACCCATGGCGTCGTCTCCTATACTTTAAAGCAGAATGAATAAACCGGGGGACGATACCGGGCGTGCGGGAAATGTCACGGCTGGTTGCGTCTTTAAAGTTTGGCCGCCCATCGGTCCAGCATCGGCAAAATCACCTCGGTGGGTTCCGAATCGACGCTCAGAACAATACGTTCGATGCCAGCGTCCGCATAGGCGGCCCAGGATTCGGGGTCGTGTTCGACGCCATAGGCGGTGATTGGAACGGTGCGTCCGGCGGCCTTTTCCATGTCGCGAAACTCGCGCATTTTGTCCAGAAGATGGTAGGTCGGGCGCGTGGCGTTGGGCAACCATCCGTCTCCATAGGCGAGCGCGCGCCGAGCGCCGAACGGCACGCCCCCGCCGATCAACACCGGCGGATGCGGCGTCTGAACCGGCTTCGGCCACGTCATCATCGGGTCGAAATCAACGTATTTTCCATGAAATTCCGGTTTGGTCTGGGTCCAGATTTCACGCATCGCCGCGATTTTCTCGCCCATGACGTCGTTGCGCGTCTTGAATTCAACGCCGTGGTTTTCCATTTCATCGCGGTTCCAGCCCGGCCCGACGCCAAACAGGAACCTGCCATTCGAAATCTGATCGACCGTCGCGACGGATTTTGCCGTTTGTATGGCGTCGCGCTGGGCGACGAGGCAAATACCGGTTGCGATTTTCAAGGTCTTGGTGACCGCCGCCGCCGCGCCAAGCGCGACGAACGGGTCCATCACATCGTAGTATTTCTTCGGCAGATCGCCGCCACGCGGGAAGGTGGATGCCCGGGACAGCGGTATGTGACTGTGTTCCGGCAGCCAGAATGATTCGAACCCGCGTTCATCCAGTGCGACCGCGAGATCGGCTGGCGGCATGGCGTAATCGGTGCAGAACATGGCGACGCCGACGTGCATGGCGTGTCCCTCCTGAATGGTTGCGGTTATCGATGACCGGAATTGTCCGCGATTTGATTGGGTGTTTCAATGGTTCGGCAATCCGGGCAAGGTTGCGAACAGGAAGTTCATTGCCAAAGGAGGCTGTCTGGTGCTGTACAACGATGTCCCTGCCGAAGAAAAACGCGCGCTGTTCCGCGACGCCCTCAACTCGGGCCGATTGTTGCGGGTGGTCGGGGCGCCGACGCCGCTGATCGCCATGTTGATCGAGGAATTGGGGTTCGATGGTGTCTATTGTTCCGGCGCCGTGACGTCGATTGACCTTGGTTTGCCTGACATTGGCGTGACGACCCTGACCGAAGTGGCGACGCAGAGCCACCGGATCGCTCGGATGGTCGGCTTGCCCACGATCATCGATGCGGATACGGGGTTCGGTGAAACACTGAACGCCGCGCGGACGATCCAGGAACTGGAAAACATGGGACTCGCCGGGTGCCATATCGAAGATCAGGTAAACCCGAAGCGTTGCGGGCATCTCGACAACAAAGTTTTGGTGTCGCGGGAAGATTTCGCCCAAAAAATCCGTGCGGCCGGAAATGCGCGCCGTGACCCGAATTTCGTGCTGATCGCCCGGACCGACGCACGCACCGTGGAAGGCCTGGACGGCGCCATTGACCGGGCCAAAGCGGCGGTGGACGCCGGCGCCGATATGATTTTTCCCGAAGCGATGGCGGACGAGGGGGAATTTGCAGCGATGCGCGCCGCTGTCGATGTTCCCTTGCTGGCCAACATTACGGAATTCGGTAAATCGGAACTGTTGACTACCGAACAACTGTCCAGCCTCGGTTACAATGTGGCGCTGTACCCGGCGACGGCGCAACGCTTGGCCTTGAAGGCGGTGGAAGACGGCTTGGTGGAATTACGGGATAAAGGCACGCAGGCGGGCAAAGTTAAGGACATGATGCCGCGCGCCCGGCTTTATGAACTTGTCAAATACGCCGAGTACGGCGACTTCGACGCATCGATTTATAATTTCAAACTTTAAAACACGATATACCGCGTGGCCGAGGCCGCGCTGACGAAGTGGGAGGGGACATGTTGTATTCAAACCCTGGCGCCTATGTTCGCGATGATCGGGCGGCGAATAGTTTTCAGGTGCATCGGGATGTGTTTCGCGACCCGGACCTGTTCAATCTTGAAATCCAGAAAATTTTTGAAGGGGGATGGGTTTTTGTCTGTCTGGCGTCGCAAATACCCGAGCCTTTCGATTTTCTATGCCTTCGGCTGGGACGCCGGTCGGTGATGGTGACGCGCGACGGCGGGGGCGAATTGCATTGTTTTTACAATACGTGCCGACATCGTGGCGCGATGGTTCGCCAGGGCGAGTGCGGCAATGCGAAATATCACGTCTGCAATTATCACGGCTGGGCCTATGACGCCGCCGGTCGGAATATCGATATTAAAGATCAAGATTCGGGCCATTATCCGGAATCGTTCAAGGACAGTAATCACGATCTGATTCCGGTCGCCCGGTTCGCGGCGTATGGCGACCTGCTGTTCGCCAGCCTGTCGCCGGATGTGCCGTCGCTGGATGAACATCTGGGCGATGCGCGCGTGTTCATTGATTTGGTGATGGATCAAGGACGCGATGGGATGGAACTGGTGCCGGGACGGTCCCGATATACCTACGATGCGAACTGGAAGTTCCAGATGGATAACGGCGTGGACGCTTATCACCTGACCTCGACGCATCGCAGTTTTGCAAAAATCGTGCAACGGCGCGCGGAAGGCGAAAGCGCGAACAAGCAGGTCAAATCGCCAAATTTCAAGAGCCGCTTCGCCATGGAATCCGGGATGTTCACGCTGGGCAATGGACATGCGGTCGTGTGGTCAGACCATCCGTCGCCGGAAGATCAACCTCTGTATGGCGAAATAGACTCCCTGCGCCAGAGGGTGGGGACGGCGCGCGCGAAATGGATGTTGCGGCAACGCAATTTGACGATCTTTCCCAATCTTCAACTCGCGGACACAACGTCTCTTGTCCTGCGCACCTTTACGCCGCTCGCCGTGGACCGGACCGAAATGAACTTATATTGCCTGGCCCCGATTGGGGAGGCGGACAATCTTCGATACAAGCGCGTTCGACAGCATGAGGATTTCTTCAATGTATCGGGCATGGCGACGCCAGACGACACCGCATGTTACGAAGATTGTCAAAGCGGATTGGACAGCCAGCCGGACGATTGGCTGCAATGCTTTGAACGGGGAATGACCCTGACCGGCAGTGATGGCGGCGCGGCGGCGGCCGAATTGGGAATCACGCCCGAGACCAGCCTGCACGCGACCTATGGCGTTCAGAACGAAGTCGTTTACCACGCCGCCTACCGCGAGTGGACACGGCGTTTATCGGACGCGGCGCAATGAACGCCGACGCGTTGCTGCGCGACGGCGCCGCTGTTCTCGCCAAGGAAAGCCGCTATCTGGACGAACGGCTTTGGGATGAATGGTTGGCGTTATATTGCGAGGATTGCGAATTCTGGGCGCCCGCGTGGCGGAACGATGAAGAGATGACTGATGATTTTGAGCGCCAGATTTCGATCTTTTATTTCAAATCCAGGGCCGGTCTGGAAGACAGGGTGTGGCGCATTCGGTCCGGTCAGGCCCCGGCGCTGACCCCATTGCCGCGCACCACTCATCTGATAGCGAATTCCGTGCTGGACGATGACGCGATGGCGGACGCGATGACCTTGCACTCCGCGTGGACCTGCCACGTCTACAATCCACGCACTCGGGTGCAACATGTCTTTTTCGGACGCCATGAACATCATCTGATCCGTCAAGGCGGCGATTTGTGTATCAAGCGCAAGAAAATCACGCTTATGAATGATTATGTACCCGGCATGATTGATGTTTTCTGCGTTTAATGGATAGTATGCGGCGCGCTGATTGACGGCTTCGGGTAGAGCTTGCCGTGCGAATACATCAAAATAATTTATATAAATAAAGTAATATGCAATTTACATTATAATGGTTAATTTGATACCATAAATTTTGAGTGTCATGGAGTTTATTTTCCCCTAAGGGGTGAATTTTTAAAGCGTTGAGGTGAAATGGAAAATGAGCCGCATCGGCGGTCCTCGCCAAAATTTTCAGGGATTCATGCTGAATTTTTGTTGAGGGTGCATTCAATTGTGAAGGAAACGTCATCGTCGGAAGAAGCCTTTGGACGATGCATAGAGGAAGTATGCCGGTACACCGGATGGCCGGTTGGTCACGCTTATATTCTCGACAATACAAATCCACACGCATTGAAGCGGAATGGTCCCTGGCATTTCGATGACGCAAACGCGTATCGGGTGTTCAAGGACGTTACCGAAGAGCGATCAATCGCAAGCGGCGCCGATTTGCCCGGTCTTGTTCTCGAACGTCGAGCCTCTGTTTGGGCGCGCCAACTTACCGAAAGTGGCCAGTCCTTTATGCGGTTTGCGGCGGCGTTTAGTTGCGGGTTGAATTTCGGAGCCGCATTCCCGGTATGGCGCAAGGGAGACATTGTCGGGGTGCTGGAATTTTACGCTGAGGAACCAACCGGAAATGAGCCCGCCATTGAAGCCCTGATGACAGCGGTGTCCACACAGTTGGGCAACGACATCGCACGCAAGCGCGCGTCAGTGTAGTAACCTCAGGCGCGAAAGTAAGAATAACGGATCACGTCGCCCCGTCGCTTTGGCTCAGCGCGCGCGCCACGTCTTCTGGTATGTCGTCGAACGATGCGTAGTTCATCCGGTACAGGCGACTGTATAGCCCTTGACCCGCCATCAATTGGCTGTGGTCGCCGGTTTCGATGATTTCTCCATCCTGCAGGACCATGATTCGGTCGGCGCCGCGAATGGTCGCTAGGCGGTGGGCGATGACCATGGCCGTCCTGTTTTCCAAAAGTTTCGCCAACGCGCGTTGAATGTTGAGTTCGGTGTAACTGTCGATACTGGCCGTCGCTTCGTCGAGAATCAGGATTTTGGCGTCGGCGACCAGCGCGCGGGCGAAGCTCAGCAATTGGCGTTGTCCGAGTGAAAGATTACCGCCGCCCTGGTCAAGCACCGCATCGTAGCCGTTTTGAAGCCGCATGATGAAGTCGTGCGCGCCGACCGTTTTGGCCGCGGCGATAACGGCGTCGCGGGAAGCATCGGTTTTGGCGTAACGGATATTGTCGAGCACGGAGCCTGAAAACAGATAGGGTTCCTGCAGGACCATCGCGATATGACGACCGAGCGAACGTTGCGTCAGGTCGCGCACGTCATGCCCGCCAACCTTAACATGTCCGCTCCAGACATCGTAGAACCGGTGCGTCAGCGCCATGATGCTGGTTTTGCCCGATCCTGTCGGGCCGACCAGCGCGACCGTTTCGCCGGGGGCGACCCGGAATGAAATGTTTTTCAGGACCGGTTGCTCGTCGATATATCCAAACGTGACGTCGCTGAATTCGATGGAGCCATCGATTTCATCCGGATCGAGCGCGTCTGGTTTGTCGGCGACTGCAATGTCGACGTCGAGCACTTCGAAGATGCGCTGTCCCGCCGCCATGGCCCGCTGCATGATGGAGTACTGGATCGTCAGGGACCGGATCGGGTCGAAGAACCGTTGCAC
>JABJJH010000017.1 GCA_018660965.1 Rhodospirillaceae bacterium
CGCCTTGCCGGTGTCGGGCGCGGATGTGTTGACCCTTGGGGTTGAACACGGCGAAAAGGTCGGCGCGCTTCTGCGGCGAGTGGAGGAATGGTGGATCGTGGGTGATTTCAAGGCGGGCCGGGATGCGTGTCTTGCTCATTTAGCGCATCTTGTGTCAGAGGGGTAGGGGGCGCGGCTTGATTAAATCCGGCGGCGTTCGGGAAAGAATGGTATGCTTGGTTATAAGCTTTCGAATCGGAGGTTCCGTCGATGTTGGTTAGTGATTTTACAATATTCGTTTTCGCCATTGTCATTCTCGCCGCCGTCATGGTGTTCGCGGGGGTCAAGGTCATCTCGCAAGGCACCGAGGCCACCGTCGAACGATTTGGGCGATATACAAAAACCCTGGTGCCGGGTCTCCACTTCATCGTGCCGATCATCGATCGCATCGGCAACAAGATGAACATGATGGAACAGGTCATGGACGTGCCGACCCAGGAAATCATCACGCGCGACAACGCGATGGTGGCGGTCGATGGCGTCGTCTTTTTCCAGGTTCTGGACGCGGCGAAAGCCAGCTACGAAGTCAATCAACTCGAAATCGCGACACTTAATCTCACCATGACAAATATCCGCACGGTCATGGGGTCAATGGATCTGGATGAACTGTTGTCGAAGCGCGATGAGATCAATGGCCGGTTGCTGGCGGTCGTCGATGAAGCGACGTCTCCGTGGGGCGTCAAAATCACGCGAATTGAAATCAAGGATATCGCCCCGCCGCGCGACCTTGTCGATTCAATGGCGCGTCAAATGAAGGCGGAACGAGACAAGCGCGCCAATATTTTGGAGGCGGAAGGCCTGCGTGCGGCGGAGATTTTGCGGGCGGAAGGTGAAAAGCAGGGCGCGATTCTGGATGCGGAAGGCCGCAAGGAAGCCGCGTCGCGCGACGCCGAAGCCCGCGAACGGTTGGCCGAAGCGGAAGCCAAGGCGACGGAAATGGTGTCCTTGGCGATTGCGAAAGGGGATATTCAGGCGGTCAATTACTTTGTCGCCCAAAAATATATCGAAACCCTGGGTCAATTCGCGGATTCGCCGAATCAAAAACTGGTCTTCATGCCGCTTGAAGCATCCGGCGTGCTGGGCGCCATCGGCGGCATCGGCGCGTTAATTCAGGAATCGCTCAAGGATCAAGGGCGCGACGCGCCACCGGCGCAAGGCGGGCCGTGGAAGAGCGAATGATGGAATTTCTTGTCTGGCTTGAAAACGCCACCCACTGGGGTTGGGGAGTTTTTGGCGTTGTGATGGTCGTGCTGGAAATCTTCGCGCCCGGCGCGGTTTTTCTTTGGATGGGATTCGCCGCGTTCGCCGTGGGCGTGGCGGTGTTTATATGGCCAGCGCTTGAATGGCGACACCAATTGTTAATATTCGCGGCCCTGTCCGTCGCCAGCGTCTTCGTCGCCCGGCGATATTTCCGACGCTATCCGATCGAGACCGACCGTCCCACCTTGAACCGGCGCGGCACGCAATATATTGGCCAGCACTTTACCCTGGAGACGCCAATCAAGGACGGTCGCGGCCACCTTCATGTCGATGACACCATGTGGCGAATCACCGGACCCGATTTATCCGAAGGCGCAAAAGTAAAGGTCGCGAGCGTTGATGGCGTCATGTTGCGGGTGGAGCCGGCCGTATCGGAAGAGTCTTAATATCAGCGCTTGGTGAGTTTGGCGCTGGCCTGGCGAACCGGTTCGCCGTCGCGAATGCGCTTGAAGACAAGGTCCATGCCGAAGGCGTTTAGCGTGCGGGCGTAGCTTTGCATATTATATCCGCCCGATTTGTCGATGTTCATAATGTAGATCGTCAGCGTTTGACCCATGATTCTCGCCCATATGTATGGTTCGCCGCTTAAAGGGTCGCCGGACCCATCGCCACGAAAGGTGCCGGGTTGGGGTGTGCTTTTGAAGACGATGTTTTGCGTTTTTCGCCGGACATTCGGATTGTTGGGGTCGCCGCCACTGCGGATAACGGTTGTCCAGCGCACGAAAAAGGCGCCCCCCGAATTGTCGGCGCCAATGACGACATCAAGGTCGCGGGCGGTTGTGCCGAAATACAGGCTGTCCGCGTTTTCAGCGATGCCGCTGCCCTGAAACGCGCCAAAAAATGCGGCGACGGACAGGTCGGCGGCTTTTGCCGTCGTTGCGCTCCAGCACAAAACCAGAGCCGCCAGAAAAATCCGCAGGCGATTCGCTGTCATTCTCGTCTCCTTGTTTACAGGCTGGGATTACAGGCTGGCC
>JABJJH010000026.1 GCA_018660965.1 Rhodospirillaceae bacterium
TCGCGGAAGAGATAATCAAGAACCGACGTCGACATTTTAATCATGTCGTTGCCCTCGACCATGCCGGATGGTTCAAACCGGGTGAACGTGAAGGCGTCGACGTATTCCTCAAGCGGCACACCGTATTGCAGTCCAATCGAAATCGCGATCGCGAAGTTGTTCATCAACGACCGGAAGGCGGCGCCTTCCTTGTGCATATCGATGAAAATTTCACCCAGGCTGCCATCTTCGTATTCCCCGGTGCGCAAATACACCTTGTGACCGCCAACGATGGCTTTTTGGGTGTATCCCTTCCGTCGGTGGGGAAGGCGGCGTCTCGCCAGCCGTTCAACGATTTTTTCAACGACTTTTTCCGATACCGCCGGGATCGCCGTTTGGGGCGCTTCGGCGGCGGTCTCCATCAACGCCTCGTCATCACCAAGCACCGACGCGGATAGCGGCTGGCTGAGTTTGGAGCCGTCGCGATACAAGGCGTTCGCCTTCAAGCCCAATTTCCAGGACAACATGTAAGCGGATTTGCAGTCTTCCACCGTGGCGTTGTTCGGCATGTTGATGGTTTTCGAAATTGCGCCGGTGATGAAAGGTTGGGCTGCAGCCAACATACGAATGTGGCTTTCCATGCCGAGGCTTCTGGTGCCTAAACGGCCACAGGGGTTGGCGCAATCGAACACCGGTAGATGCTCGTCCTTCAGGCGAGGCGCGCCTTCCAGCGTCATCGCGCCGCAGCAATAATTATTCGCCGCGTCGATTTGTTCCGTGCTGAATCCAAGCGCCGACAAGATGTCAAAGCTCAGGTCATCCAGTTGTTCCAGCTTGAAATTCAAGACTTCGGTGCAGAACGCTTCGCCCAACGTCCATTTGTTGAACGCGAACTTGATGTCGAAGGCGCTGGCCAGCGCGGTTTCGATTGTTTCCAGAACCGCCGGCGTAAAGCCCTTGGCGGTCAGGGTTTCATGGTTGATGAATGGTGCGCCTTGCAGCGAACCAAACCCAACTGCGTAGGACACGATCGCCTCGATTTCGTCGTCGGCGTAGCCCAGTGTGCGCAAGGCGTCAGGCGCGGTTTGGTTGATGATTTTGAAATACCCGCCGCCGGCAAGTTTCTTGAACTTCACCAAGGCGAAATCTGGCTCAATGCCGGTCGTGTCGCAATCCATGACCAGACCAATCGTTCCGGTCGGCGCAACCACGGTGGTTTGCGCATTCCGGTATCCGTGCACCTCGCCTTTCGCCAAGGCGCGGTCCCAGGCAGTCGCCGCGGCCTGAAGCAACGATATTTGCGGGCAATGGTCGTGATCCAGCGGTACGGGGTTGACCGAAAGACGTTCGTAGCCGTTCGTTTCGCCATGCGCCGCCCGGCGATGGTTGCGGATGACGCGCAGCATGGATTGCGCATTATCGTGATAGCCGGGGAAGGGGCCCAGTTCCTCCGCCATGTCGGCGGATGTTTCGTAGGCGACGCCGGTCATTAAGGCGGTGATCGACGCGCAGATCGCACGCCCTTCGTCACTGTCGTAGGGAATTCCCGCCGACATCAACAAGCCGCCGATATTTGCGTAGCCCAGACCCAGCGTGCGGAATTTGAACGAGCGATCGGCGATTTCCTTGGATGGGAATTGCGCCATGAGAACGGCGATTTCCAAGGTGACCGTCCACAAACGGACTGCGTGTTCGAAGGCCGGGACATCAAACTGGACCGGTCCTTCAATCAACGGGTCCGGCGATTGGAACGCCTTCAGGTTGAACGACGCCAGATTACAGGCGGTGTCGTCGAGGAACATGTATTCAGAGCAAGGATTGGAGGCGTCGATCCGGCCTGATTCCGGGCAGGTGTGCCAGTCATTGATCGTTGTGTCGTATTGCAGTCCCGGGTCCGCAGACGCCCAGGCTGCCTGCGCGATATCTTCCCATAATTCGCGGGCCGGCACGGTTTTCGCGATGGACCCGTCCTTGCGGTTGATGAGATCCCAGTCGCCGTCTTCTTGCAGGCATTGGAAAAATTTGTCGGTGACGCGCACGGTGTTGTTCGAATTTTGTCCCGAAACCGTAAGATAGGCGTCGGAATCCCAGTCAGCGTCATAGGTCTTGAAGTCAATCGACGTGAATCCCTGGCGCGAAAATTGAATCGCGCGCTGGATGTAGTTTTCCGACACCATGAATTTACGCGCCGCGAGGATGGCGGTTTTGAGCGCACGGTTTTGTTTCGGATCGAACTTGGCGTCCGCATCCTTGGCGCTTTCCAGTTCCGCTTTGTGGCAGGCCGTCATGATGGCGTTCAGATGAATCTGGTTGATCTTGCTGCCAGTGACCAGGGAGGCGACTTTTTCCTCCTCGGTGGTTTTCCAGCCGATATATTCCTCGATATCGGGATGATCGATATCGACGATGACCATTTTCGCGGCCCGTCGGGTCGTGCCGCCGGACTTGATGGCGCCCGCCGCACGGTCGCCGATCTTCAGGAAGCTCATCAGCCCCGACGATTGCCCGCCGCCGGACAGGGGTTCGCCCGCCCCGCGAATGCTGGAAAAATTACTGCCCGTTCCCGAACCGTATTTGAACAACCGCGCTTCACGGACCCAAAGGTCCATGATGCCACCTTCGTTGACCAGGTCGTCGTTGACCGACTGAATAAAGCAGGCGTGGGGTTGTGGATGCTCATAAGCGGATTTCGAGCGCGTCAGTTCGCCGGTCTGGTAGTCGACATAAAAATGTCCTTGCGCGGGACCGTCAATGCCATACGCCCAATGCAGCCCGGTGTTGAACCATTGCGGCGAATTCGGCGCCGCCATTTGTTGCGCCAGCATGTAACGCATTTCGTCATAATAGGCGCGCGCATCGGCTTCGCTGTCGAAGTGACCGCCTTTCCAGCCCCAGTAGGTCCACGTGCCCGCGAGTCTTTTGAAGACCTGCTTACAACTGGTTTCGCCGCAGTACCTGTCTTCCTCGGGGACGTCTTGCAGCGCGGATTCGTCCACTTCTTGCCGCCACAACCAATCGGGAACGACGGGTTCCATAACCGGTTTCATTTTCGCCGGGACGCCCGCTTTGCGGAAATATTTTTGCGCCAGCACATCACACGCGACCTGACTCCAGCTCGCCGGCACTTCCGCGCCGTCCAGCTTGAAGACGATGGACCCATTCGGATTCCGAATTTCGCTTGATGCTTGCCGAAATTTGATCCCGACATAGGGTGATTCACCTTCTACGGTGAAACGACGCGCGATTCGCATAAATATACTCTCCCCGACCACCTGTTGTTCACATTTTTAAGGATGGGTGCGGTTCCACCTCATTGTGTGGCGCACACCAACCTCCCCTTGATAACAGCCCCGCGATCTTGCCAATTTTGTAAGGCGTCGGCGAAATTTGCCGAAATTTGCCGAATTTCCGACGCTCAATCGACTTTAAGACACCACATCTAGGGGCGAGATCTATTTGGACACAAACTCTTGAGTATTGCAATAGATTTTGTGATTATTTGGGGCGTCACCCATAAATATTGTAAACGGAAATAATCAGAGCCCGTGCGAGGATGGCGTGTAACGGCGCTTCACTGCTGGACGGAAAGGTCGGAGAATGCCATATTCCCGGCCACGTTTCGAGGCTTCGAGGAGCGGTGGCGGCATGACCACAGCGATTACCCGCGTCATTACCTGGTTCAAGGGCGCGCCAGTGGGCGATGACCATTTGGGCAATAAATATTATCAGGAACGCAAGGCGCCGTCCGATGGACGGCGGCGAAAGCGCTGGGTCGTTTACAATGGCGAGGATGAAGCCAGTCGGGTGCCGCCGGAATGGCACGCCTGGTTGCATTATACAATCGACGCCGTCCCCGACGGCGCCGGCAGGCCGCATCGGGAATGGCAGCAGGAACACCTCGCGAATCAGACCGGGACCGCGCAAGCCTACCGGCCCCCAGGCCATACCCTTGTCAGCGGGCAGCGCGCGAAGGCGACCGGCGATTACGACGCCTGGACCCCCGAGTAAGAGGCCGTCATCATGGATCGCGAAACCCAGAACATCTGGATTGGCGCGGCGGTTTTCGTGATCGTCCCGGTTTTCCTGGCGGTGTTTTTCACCGGGGACGTCAGAACCAAGCAAGTGCAGGGTTTCGAGTTGACCGCCCATTACAATCGCGTGGATGGTGTATCTGTCGGCGCGAAGGTGTTGTTGGCGGGCATCCCGGTGGGGCAGGTCAGGCGACTGGAATTCGACGCGGAAGGCCAGCAGGCGATTCTGACATTTTTAATACAGGACGGCATTAAACTCCCCAATGACACCGTCGCGATGATCGTGAGCGATGGATTGATGGGGGGCAAGTTCATCAAGCTGGAACCCGGCGGCGAAATCGACCTGCTTCAACCTGGCGATGTCTTTACGTATGTTCAGGACGCCGTTTTGGTGGAATCCGTGTTGGAAAAAATTGTCCTGCGCGCCGAATCAAAGCGCCGGAAAGATCGCGCCAAAAAAGATCGCGCCAAGACGGAAACCGGAAAATCTAACTAGCGAAAGAGCGCCGGTCCGGGTGGATCGGCGGAATAGGGTAGATATGAAACGCAGCGTCATCGAAACGGTTTTAGGCGGCGTCGTCCTGTTGGTGGCCGCCGTGTTTTTCGTGTTCGCCTACACCAGTAGCGACATACAACCCGTCAAGGGGTACACGGTGACCGCCCGGTTTAATTCGGTCGATGGATTGGTGACGGGGAGCGATGCGCGAATCGGCGGTGTCCGGGTCGGCACGGTGACCGGCATGTCAATTGATCAAGAAGCCTATCAGGCGGTGGTGACGATGGCGATTCAGGCGGACATCAGGTTGCCCGAAGATTCCCAGGCGGTGATTTCAAGCGATGGATTGCTGGGCGGGAAATACGTTCGGCTGGAACCCGGAAAAGTCGACGCCAAGCTTGGCGATGGCGGCGAGGTGAAAAACACCAAGGATGTCGTGTCGCTGGAGGAAATGCTGGGCAAGGTGATTTTTCTGGTCGCCGATGAAGGCGGCGCAAGTCGTTAACGGTTTCACGCCAATAATGATTGTTTTGCGAACCAGCGCCCTCAAGGTTTGGATCACGCGGCATCACGGAGTGCGGCTTGGTTTGGCGGTTTTTCTGTTGGCGATGAGTCTGGACGCAGCGCGAACCGCGCACGGCTATCCCGGCGACCTCGTCGTCATGCAGGGCCTGGATAAAGTGACCGCGCGGGTTACCCGGTTCGAAGCGCCGATTGGCGTGACGGTGCGGTTCGGCGCCCTTCGCATCGTCGCCCGGGCCTGTAACCGGACGCCGCCCGAGGAACCGCCGGAATCGGCGGCGTTTCTCGATATCGGCGAAGTCCGACCGGGCGAGGATGCTCTCGATTTTTTTCATGGCTGGATGTTCGCCTCCAGCCCCGCTTTGTCGGCGCTGGAGCATCCCGTCTACGACGTATGGGTTCTGGAGTGTAAAAAGACGACGACGCCATAGGGGCTCCCTATATTAAGGGAGTCTATTCGATGAAGATTCAATCACTGAGTCATGTCGTGTTGAAGGTTGCGATCGCGCAGGCGGGGCCGTTGCGGGGCCGTTGAAAATTTAGCGACCGTCCGCGCTACCCCACGACCGGTAGATAGGTGCCGCGTCCGACGGCGCATAGTTTGCCGTCGTCGTTGGTGATGTCGATATCGACGACCGCGATGGTCCGGCCCGCGCGGCGCACGGTGGCGGTGGCGGTTAAATCGGTGTTCATCAGCGGGCGCAGGTAATCCGTGCGGAAATTGACCGTCGGCACGCCGCCGCCGACTTTCATGACCAGGGCGTAGTCGCCGGCGATATCGATCAGCGAGGCGATGGCGCCGCCATGCCATTGGCCCGTGCCGGCGCCGCGTTCGAATTCCGGGCGCATCGGCATTTTCAGCACGATTTGTTCCTTGTCCTGGTCCATGGATTCGACGCTCAACCTCAAGAACGACATGAAGGGAGAGCGGTCGAGGGCGGCCTGAACCTCGGCCATGTTCATTGGTTGGTTCTGCGGTTTGTTCTCTGGGGTTTTACTCATGGGGCGCGCTCCGGAATTCAAAAAATCAGGGTTCGATGACGACTTTGCCGAAGACTTCCCGGTCTTCCAGCAACCGCAAGGCTTCGCGCGCTTCGGGCAGCGGAAACACCCGGTCGACAACCGGTTTCATTTTGCCGTCCTGGATATAGTCCATCAGTTGGACCAGATCGGATCGTTCCCAACTGTTCGATCCGAGGACTTGCAGCTCGAAGGTCCAGATGTAACGGATATCGGTCTTCGGGTCGTATCCGGCGGTGGCGCCGCACGTCATCATCCGGGCGCCGCGTTTCATGGCTTTCAGGGACGGCGCCCAGGTGTCGCCACCGGTGAAGTTTACGACCATATCCACGCCGCCCTCGAAATTTCGGCGGTTCGGCTTGCCGTAGAGGCTCCAGACTTCCTTTTCGAATGCGGAATCGATGTAATTGATCCCATGGTCGGCGCCGTATCCCTTCAGGCGCTCCAGCTTGTCTTCGCTGCTGGCGCACACGACGACTTCCGCCCCGGCCATCTTGGCGAGCATGACGCAGCCTGTCCCGACGCCGCCGCTGGCGCCCAGGATCAGGCATTTCTCGCCCGCTGAAATTTTACCCAGCGTCATCATCATTCGGTGCGCCGTGCCATAGGCGACCGGCAGGCTGGCCGCCTGGGCGAAGCTGACATCGTCGGGGATGCGGACCAGTTGATGGTCGGGCGCGCGGCAGAATTCCGCCAGGCCGCCATGAATGGTTTCGCCGACCAGGCCGCCTTCGACGCGGTTGCGCGGATCAATCAGGACGCGGTCGCCTACCGACCATTCCGTGACGTCGGACCCCAATTCTGCGATTTCACCCGCGACGTCCAGTCCGCAGATCATCGGCATGTCGATTTTGATGCCGGGCATGCCGTTGCGCGTGAAGATATCGTGGTAATTCAGCGAGGTCGCCTTGACCTTCACGATAACGTCGCCGGGACGTGGGGTTGGGTCCGGAAAATTTTCCTCGTAAACGAGATTTTCCGGCCCGCCATGTTCGTGCAAAACAACTGCGCGCATTTATTTGCCTCTCAAATTTGGATTATCGGTTTTGGGCTGGGGGTTAGCCTTGAATAAAGGACACCACCGGACCATTGGTGAATTCCGGTTCGACCCAGATCGCCGGATACGGATGGTCGTGAACCGCGACGCCATTGCCTTCCAGATACGCCCGCGTCGCCGCGAGATCGGTCACTTCGACGCCGAACCCGGCGACGTAGGGCAGGGCGGGCGGCGTGACGCCCGGCGCCCAGGCCGCCATGCCTTTTTCGCTGAGGACATAAACGCGGCCGCGTTCCATCTCATACGCCGAAAATTCGGGGCTCATGTCTTTCGGTTCCCGGCCCAGCAATCGGGTGAACCGGGCGCAAGTGTCCGCCTTGTCGGGAACGCACAGCGCGACTTCGGCCAGTTTCACCGCGCCGTTGGGATGGTCCAGCAGATGCGGCTGCCACAAAACGTCCGGGGTGACGTGTTCGATGAAAATCAACTTCGCTTCGGGAATCGAGGTGCGGTCGACATAGATGTTACGGAACTGCGCCAGTTTGGACTCCGAATCGTCGGGGCCGAATGTCGCCATGCGCTCCAGCGCGGCGGGGGGGGCGACGCCTTCCAGCCGCTGGCTTAGAATCGCATGCGCCGCGTCGCCTTCGCCGCTGCCGAAGGCGACGATGTGCGCGCCCTGGTATTTTTCCAGCAGAACGTCGGCGGAATTGTGCAGGGTCGCATCTGTAATCCCGAGAATTTCCAGATAGCCGTCGCGGAACATGGCGCAATGGTTGCCCGATCCCCACGGGATGACGGGCCCGCCCGGCGTGACGGAGCCGGAATGAATGCTGCGCACGGTCAGCGTGAAGCCAAGGCGCCGGTAGGCCGCTTCGCCCTCGTCCAGACTCGCCACGGCGACGCCGACATGGTCGAGCGTCAGATCCAGTTCCGCCATTTCATCTCCCCCTTATGTGTCGAGGCCCGCAGTGCTAACCGCAGAGTCCATCAGGCGCTTGCGGTCCACCTTGTTGGTGCCGGTAAGCGGCAGGCTGTCCATCAGCGTGACCGTGCGTGGATGTTGATAGGCCGGGCCGTTTTCCAGCGCGAATTGCTTCACCAAATCTTCGGTCAGGTTTGCGCCGTCCCGTGGCACGACAAAGGCGATGGGCTTGAATCCCTTGATGTCGTCGGGCGCGGGCACGACGCAGGCCTGTTCGATTCCGGTATGGCGTTCGAGCATTTTTTCGACATCGGAGGGATAAATATTTTCCCCGCCGCAATTGAACATGTCGTCCGTGCGTCCGACGAAATAGTGAAACCCGTGTTCGTCGCGCCGCATGACGTCGCCGGTGACATACCAGCCGTCATCGGTCATTGCCTCCGCCGTTTTTTCCGGCAGATTGTGGTACCCTGGCGTGACCGAGGGGTTCCTGCAATGCAGAACCCCGTGATCGGCGTCCAGATTGTCGCCGTCAACCAGACGCGCGCTGGTCGTGGACAACGGATACCCGATTGAAATGTCGGGTTGGGGAACGCCGTCGGGATGCGGGCCGTAGACGACGGGGCCCGCTTCGGTCGTGCCATACCCGTTGGTGATTTCCGCATTCGGCAGGATGGCGCGTAAATCGTCGACAAGCTGTTGGCTGACCGGCGCGGATCCCATGCGGATGATGCGAACGGACGACAGGTCGGTCTTCGCCAGCACGTCCTTTTCGCGCGCGACCATCGCCATCATCGCCGCGACGGAGGTCAACCACGTCACCTTGTAGGTTTCCACCGCCTTGATATAGGCGGGCGCGGTGAATTGCGGCAGCAACACGACGGACAGATGCGCCGCCATGGCGACCTTGAAAATCGCCAGTGCGTTCATGTGATACAGCGGCGCGGCGACGATAAGCCGGTGGTCCGGGGCGGGGCGTTTAGCGATGCGCTGCTCCACGACCCACAAATGACCCGCATGGGTTAGCGGCACGCCCTTGGGCCGCCCGGTCGAACCCGATGTGTACAGGAACATGGCGACTTCGTTTGGGGTTGGCCGGACCGCGTCGAAAGGGCCGGGGTCGCAAAATGCGGCGAATGCGTCCGGATCGTCGAAACTAACGGCCTCATAGCCTGCGGGAACTTTCGCCGCCTGCTGCGCATCGGTGAAGACAAATTTGATGTCCGCGTCGCGCAAAATGAATTCGATGGTGTCGTTCGGAAATTTGAAATTCACCGGGACGGAAACCAGTCCCGCCTTCATGGTTCCGAAATACGCGGTCATGAACTCCATGCGATTGGCGGACAGGATCGCGATACGGTCGCCGCGTTGAAACCCGCGCTTGACGAGTCCGCGCGCGACCGCGTTGGCGGCGGCGTCGATGTCGCGAAACGAATATTCGCGCGGATCTTCCGGGTCCTTGAGGTCGATGAGGGCGGTTTTATCCATATCCGCCACAGGGTCGATTAGATCGCCCAGGTTAAATAGGTCGGCCATCGTGTTTTTAGTTTTCCGTTTCGGAGAGGTCCATCGCGGCGAGTTCGCCAAGCGTGATGGGCTTGATTGGCGGGCGCAGCCGGAAATAGCCAGCTTCGGGGACCGTAACGCCTTGGGCTTCGGCGATCAACTCGGACGCCGTCAGACCGCAATTCCGGCCCTGGCACGGTCCCATGCCGCAGCGGGTGAAGGCTTTTAGCTGGTTTGGTCCCATGACGCCTTGTGCAACGGCGGCGCGGATATCGCCCGCCGTGACTTCCTCGCACCGGCACACGATGGTGTCATCGTCGTCGGGCGCCGTGAAGGATGGCGCGAAGACGCCGTCCAGCAAAGGCCGGATCGCCGAATGGGGTAGCTTGGCGGCGCGAATGGGGCGCGCCGCCGAATCGCGGTCCCGCTCGGATAATTTTCCGAGCCGGTGCGCCGCGTCCAGCGCGGCCAGTTGGCCCAGATATTCCGCGGCGCGGGCGCCACTGATGCCTGCGCCGTCTCCCGCAATGGCGATTGTGTCAATCGACGTCGCGCCCCAGCTATCGTGAACCGGGCGCCAGTATCGTTGCGCTTCATACCATTCATGAGCGCAGCCCACTTGGCGGGTCGCCTGTACGTTCGGAACGACTCCGTCATGCAGTAACAAGGTGTCAATTTCGAAAGCGAGTTTTTCGCCGCCGGATCGGCAGCGGACGGTCGAAATTTTGTCGCCGCCGCGCGCTTCCAGATTGGTGACGCCGCTATAAATAGGAACGCCGGAGGCGCGAATGGCGCGGCGCATGGCCATCCCGCGCCGAAGGTAACTCTGACCGGGCATGGCTTGGGGCAGCATCATCAAATTGGCGAGGTAATCGCGTTTTCGCGTTGTTTCCAACAGGGCGGCGATATTGGCGCCGGCGTCGATTAATTGCAGCGTCACCAGTATGGCGAGCGGCCCGGCGCCTGCGACGACAATGCGTCCCGACGGCAACATTGCCGAGGATTTTAACAAGGTCTGCGCCGCGCCCGCTGTCATGACGCCCGGCAAAGTCCAGCCGGGAATGGGAACCGGGCGCTCCATGGCGCCGGTGGCCAAAATGATGCGGCGGGCTTTGGCAGTTTTCCCGACGCCGTCAACGGAATAGGCGACAAGGCCGTCCGGGTCGATCCGCCAGACAGTCGCGTTGGGTGTGTAAGTCACGGTCGTCGATTGGCGGCAGGCCGAAGCCAGCGATGCGCCATAGGTGTACTCCGGCCCCAGGATGTCGCAGGTTTCCGGGTCGTTGGCGTCATTGTGTTCGATGTTGCGGTAAATTTGCCCGCCCGGCGCGCCCTGTTCGTCCAATAACAGAACGGACAGGCCATGCTCGGACGCCAGCGTGGCGGCGCCAAGGCCGGCAGGCCCCGCGCCTATGACGATAAGGTCGATAGAGTCAGTCATCTCCCGTCTCCTTCGCGTCTATAGGCGCGCCTTCCGGCAGAGATGGACTGTCATTTTGGCGGCGAACTTTCATGCCGTCGCGCACCGGGACCATACAGGCTTGCTGATTTCCGATGTCGTCGATTTCCATGAGGCATTCAAAACACACGCCCATCATGCAATAGGGCGCGCGCGGCGCCTTCGTCACTGGCGTTCGTCTTGTGTATCCGGGGTTTCCCAATAGGACGGCGGCGGCGACACTGTCGGTTGATTTGCAGATAATGGGCGCGCCCTCGAAATAGATCGTGACGCTTTCGCCTTCATCATCGGGTGCATTGTCATGTCGCCTGAACATGGAACCTGCCTGCGCTGAAGTGGTCGAAATCGACCGGTTGTTCGCCTGTCGCGATCCATTTGGACACAAGGCGCGTGTTGATCGCCGCCAAGGTGACGCCGCTGTGCGATGTTGCGACATAGGCGCCGGGATGGGAGATGGATTCTTCGTAAATTGCGCATTTATCCGGCGTGAGGACGCGTACGCAGCCCCAGTTCCGGATCAGTTTGACGCCGCCAAGCTGCGGAAACGACTGGACCGCCCGCGCCGCGATATTCTGCACGACGTCAAGCGATGTACCATCGTCGTAACCAATATCCTCTTCGGAACTCCCGAATTGGAAACCACCCTCGTCGGTTTGACGCACGCCATTTAAAGGCATGGGAAGGGCTTGTTGAATGCGTTCTGTCACCAGAACTTGACCGCGTTGCGGGCGGATTGGCGCGTCTATCCCCACGCTTTCGGCTAACTGTGAAATTCCGTGACCCGCCGCCAGTACAATTTTTGGCGCCGAGAACCGGCCTTCCTGTGTGTTCGCCGTGAAAACTCCATTTGCATGATCAATGGAATCGACCTTGCAGCGGGATTTATACCGGCCGCCGGTATTGACGAACGCCGTGTGAAGCGCGCGCAAAAGTTTCAGCGGGTTCACGTCGCCATCATGGGGACAGAACGACGCGCCGGTTACCGCTTCGCCTAACTTAATGTCGGGGAAATAGGCCTGAACATCCGCATGGGTGATGATTTCGCAATCGTAGCCTGTCGCGCCCGCTTGTTGGCTCATCTCATCGATTTCAAGCTTACGCTTTTCCACTTCCTCGTCGCCAAGCAGAAGCATCATGCCGCCATCGTTGCGGTGGGCCACGGAAACGCCGGTGACATCGGCCAGTTCCGCAGCGAAATTCGACCACAGATGCGCCGACTCCCGGCTCCAATCGGCATACCTTTGCAAGCCTTTGCCCTTGGATTGAACCCAGACCAGCCCGAAATTTCCCCGGGCGGCGCGCAAGACGTTGTCGTTGCCATCCAGCATGAGCGTGTCGACACCGGTGCGCGACA
>JABJJH010000016.1 GCA_018660965.1 Rhodospirillaceae bacterium
ACGTTCCCGCGCCAACGCGCGCCGCCAGTCCCGGGCAGGAAGCCGCCCAGCACCCGCTTCTGGGGCATTACGTGGACAACATCAAACAGATCGATTTTTTTGAAAACGGGCAAGGACTTGGATCGACCATGTCGGAAGACGAAGTCCGCACGATGCGCGCGGCCTATTACGGCATGATAAGCGAAATTGACGATCACCTTGGTCGTGTTGTGGGGTATCTGAAGGAAACCGGGCAATACGACGATACGCTAATTATCCTGACCAGCGACCATGGCGAACAATTGGGCGACCACCACTTGCTGGGCAAGGTCGGTTATTTCGATGAAAGCTTCCACATTCCCCTTGTCATCCGGGACCCGTCCCCGGACGCGGACTCTTCACGCGGTGCTATCATCGACAAATTCACCGGCTCCATCGACGTCATGCCAACCGTTCTGGAGTGGATCGACGTTCCGATCCCCAGGACATGCGACGGAACATCGCTGATCCCCTTCCTGTACGGCGACACGCCGCCGGATTGGCGAACGGAAATACAGTTCGAGTTCGACTTTAGAACCTATTTCAGAAACGCCCATAAAACCGTGCTTGGCCTCGACATTGACCAATGTGCGCTCGCCGTCATTCGCGACGAGCATTACAAATACGTCCACTTCGACGCACTGCCGCCGCTGTTCTTCGACCTGGAAAAAGATCCCGGCCAATTCAATAACGTCGCCGAAGACCCGGCCTACGCAGCGCGAGTCCTGGACTATACACAAAAGATGCTGAATTGGCGTCTGCATTACGCGGAACGGACGCTGACAGGCTATATCGCGACCCCGGGCGGGTTGCTGGACCGACACGCCGGAAAAACCGGCTTTTAATCCACATACGGGAGGAAATGAATGTCTGACTACCAATACCTCAAGGTCGAGCGAGAGGATAAACTGACGCTCATCACCATTAATCGCCCCGAAGTTTACAACGCGCTGCATTCGCCCGCGCATTTCGAATTCGACGAGGTGTTCAACAACTTCCGCGACGATCCGGACCAATGGATCGCCATCATCACCGGCGCCGGCGACAAGGCGTTCTGCGCGGGCAACGATCTGAAATACCAGGCCGGCGGCGGCACCCGCAAACGGGCGCCCAGCGGTTTCGCCGGCATTACGTCGCGATTCGATCTCGACAAGCCCGTGATTGCAGCCGTCAACGGCTTCGCCATGGGCGGCGGCTTTGAAATCGCGCTGGCGTGCGATTTGATCATCGCATCCGAAAACGCCGTGTTCGCCTTGCCGGAACCGCGCGTTGGCTTGACGGCGGGCGCTGGCGGCATGCACCGGCTGCCGCGCATGATCCCGGCCAAACAGGCGATGGGCATGATCTTGACCGGGCGCAGGGTTCCCGCCGCGGAAGGCCTTTCCCTGGGGTTCGTCAATGAAGTCGTCCCGCAAGACGATGTCGTCAACGCCGCGAAACGGTGGGCGGGGCAAATTCTGGAATGTTCCCCCATGTCCATTCGGGCGTCCAAGCAATCCGTCTATCGCGGGATGGATGAACCATCCCTGGAACAGGCCATCACAACGGAATATCCGGCGCGAACAGCGTTGAACGAAAGCGAAGACTTTATCGAAGGCCCCAAGGCGTTCGCGGAAAAACGGCCGCCGAAATGGAAGGGCATGTAAGAAGCGAGCGGATAATCATGTTCGACACCACGCCCATTGACGACAAACCGGCGGCGCGCATCGACGGCCTTGATTTGTCCCAGCCCCTGAACCCGGCGGTGTACCCCGCGCTGCGTCAGGCGCTGTCGAATTATCCCGTGTTGGTGTTTCACGGACAAAACCTCGACGCCGGGGCGTTCCATGACTTCACTCGAGGGTTTGGGCCGTTGCAGGAACATGTCCTGCACAAATACCGCCACGCGGATTTCCCGGGACTGTCCTGGCTGACCAATGTCGCGGCGGACGGGTCGGTGGATGAATTCGGCGTGCGGCGCGCCACGACATGGCATTCCGACGGCAGCTACACCGCCGACCCGCCGGCGCTGGGCATCCTGCATGCGTATGAAACGCCTGGCAGCGGCGGCGGCACCCTGTTCATCGACATGGGCGCGACGTTTGATCGACTGGAGCCGGCATTGCAAACGCGGTTGCGCGAATTGACCGGTCTGCATCGGCACGGCGCCGGACCGGGCGGCGATATGTATGATAACTCCCTCGCCGACGATCAGGAAGAAAACCACCGCGATGTCTTTCACCCGGCGGTGACGAAACACCCGGACAGCGGTCGAGACAT
This sequence comes from Rhodospirillaceae bacterium, assembly GCA_018660965.1. GTDB lineage: Bacteria > Pseudomonadota > Alphaproteobacteria > UBA8366 > JABJJH01. The sequence goes on from JABJJH010000016.1 coordinate 2,278, forward strand.
CCTGTATGTAAATGAAACTCACACCCATAAATTCGAGGGCGTGAGCAAGGCGGACAGCGTTGCGCTGGTAAACGACTTGATCGCGCAAGCGGTGCGCCCCGACGCCATCTATCACCATCAATGGGCGCCGGGCGACGTGTTGATCTGGGACGAGCGCAGCACCATCCATCGCGGCGAAGGCGCCTACGCGCCGCAGGAACGCCGCATCATGCTGCGCGCCATCGTTGATCGCCTGACCTGATCAGGCCGAAATTAAATTGAAAATAAATCAGGGACATTCCCAAATCAGGGTTCTAAAATATACGCGCAATCTCCCAATTCGGGGAACCATGCCGGTAGCGCTTGAGAGTAGTCCGGTTGACGTGTAAAATTCGAGTTAGGGAGGGCTTGCACCCAATTCTTGACGACCAACCCGTGAAATGTTGATCTATCCACAACAATTACGTCACGGTGCGGCATGTCCTGAATACGGTATCGGGGGTAACGCCAGAACAAATTGGGCGCCGTTTCGAGGAATTCCGAGCTTGTCTACTCTCGACGATTGATCGAGTGTGGCGATATCGGAGCCAGGAATTCGAATGGCTTGAGCGCAACAGGAAACCAAGTGAGTCGCAATGAACACATCACAATATGAAGCGCCAGCATCCGTTGATGACGCTGTCGCTCTTTTAGCGAACGCAAAAGGGGACGCCCGCGTTCTTGCCGGAGGGACCGACCTTCTGGTGCAATTGAGGGCCGGCATGATCGACCCGGCGCTTATCGTCGATATCAAGAAGATTTCGGAAATGACGACTGTCTCCGCTGAAAAAGGCGGGTTCCGGATCGGCGCGGCGGTAACGGGCGCGGAACTGAACGAAAACGATGCGGTGAAGTCGGCATGGCCCGGCGTCGTCGAAGCGTTCGATCTGATCGGCTCCACCCAGGTTCAAGGCCGGTGCTCGCTTGGCGGGAACCTGTGCAACGCATCCCCCGCCGCGGACAGTGTTCCGGCGATGATCGCCGCCGACATGACCTGCACGATCGCAGGCCCGAAAGGACGCCGGGAAGCGTCGGTTGGGTCCATTGCGACGGGCCCGGGTAAAACCTCGCTCGCCAAGGGTGAAATGATCGTCAGCTTCTTCCTGCCGGCGCAAAACGCCAAGGGCGGCGACGCCTATCTGCGGTTCATTCCCCGTACGGAAATGGACATCGCGGTTGTTGGCGTGGGCGTTAATCTGACGCTTGGCGACGACGGCGTCTGCACGGCGGCGCGGGTTTCGCTGGGTGCGGTTGCGCCGACGGCGTTACTGGTGGACAAAGCGGCCAAGGCGCTTATCGGCACGAAGGTCGATGACGCCGCAATGGACAAGCTTGCAGCCGCGGCCAGCGCCGCCTGTAAGCCAATTGACGACAAACGAGGCACGATTGAATTCCGGACGAAAGTGGCGGGTGTCATGGCGCGACGCGCCGCGGCGATCGCCCTGGACCGCGCGAGGAGCAACTAATGGCTAAACATCACGTCACCACGACAATAAACGGGGAACCGGTCGAGTTCCTTTGTGAAACACAACAGACCTTGCTCGACGTACTGCGCGACGAATTGGGACTGACGGGCAGCAAGGAAGGCTGCGCGTCCGGCGACTGCGGCGCATGCAGCGTTACGGTCGATGGAAGACTGGTCTGTTCCTGCCTGGTTCTGGGCGTTGAAGCCGAGGGTCACTCGATCGACACCATCGAAGGCATGGCGGACGGGGAAACCCTGCACCCGCTGCAACAGAAATTCCTGGAAGAAGCCGCCCTGCAATGCGGCATCTGCACCCCGGGCGTTCTGGTCGCGGCGAAGGCTCTGTTGGAAAAGAACAACAACCCGACGGAAACCGAAGTTCGCTACTGGCTCGCCGGCAACCTGTGCCGCTGCACCGGTTACGACAAAATCATCCGTTCGGTCATGGACGTCGCCGCGGACATGCGCAGCGCCTGATCCACGTCGAATCATTACGTTAAAAGGGCTGCGCCGGAAACGACGCGGCCCTTTTTCTTGCGCCAAAATTCGAATGATTCATCAAGATTGACCGCACGAAATGACCGGCCCAAATTGACAGACAAGGCTCAATTCACCTTAAATAACGAACCAAGTTGGCAACGGGACAACGGCTCATGACAGGCGGCGCCTACACATCAATCACGGTAACCCCGAAAACACCGTCGGTCGGCGCCACGATCAGCGACGTTGATCTGACCCGGGACCTTTCCAATGATGTCCTTCGGGATATTCACGCCGCCCTGATGCGCCATGGCGTCGTGTTCTTCCGCGACCAGCACCTGACGCCCAAACAACAGGCGGATTTTGCGCGACCGTTCGGGCGCTTGCGGATCGCCAAACGCACATCCTTCGAACTGTTCGAAGGCGTGCCGGAAATGTCGGTTCTGATCACCGACAAGGACCGGCCCCCGAACGTGAACCATTACCATAGCGACGGCATTTTCCGCCGCTTGCCGGAATTCGCCTCCATCCTGCGCGCCGTGGAATGCCCGGTCGCGGGCGGCGATACGCTCTTTGTGGGCGGCGCGGCGGCGTATAACGGCCTGTCGGACTCGATGAAGGCCTATCTGGACGACAAAAACGCCATCCACGATTTCATGAAGCTGCATGGCAGCCCCAAGAAAAACCGCTCCTGGATCGGCGACGGCGCCGAACGCATGGAACGGTCCCGCAAAGCGAACCCGCCGGTCCTCCACCCCCTGGTGCGGGCGCATCCCGTGAGCGGCCGGAAAAGCCTGTATATCTCGGAAAGCTTCACCATGGATATCGAAGGTCTGCCGCAGGAAGAAAGCCGGGGCCTGCTGGCCTTTTTGTTCCGTCATTGCGCGTTGCCCGAATATCAATGCCGGTTCCATTGGCGGCCGGGCTCCATCGCCTTTTGGGACAACCGCGCGACGCAACATTACGCGGTCGCCGATTACTGGCCGGAACGCCGTTTGATGCACCGCGTATCCATCGAAACCGACGCATTGGGTTCCGGCGAAGCGTGGCCGGAAGCCGCGTAACGCTGCTTCCACAGTCGGGGCTTCCACAATCGGGGCTTGGCGCGGCCCGGAATTTCTGGCAGATACGGGACCTCGCGAGCGGACCTGAAACCGCTTGTCGCAATATTGGACCCAACGCATGAATGACACCGAAGGCGGCGATTTTATCCGCGACATTATTCGCGCCGATCTGGACGCCGGAACCACGCAATCCGTCGTCACGCGCTTTCCGCCGGAACCGAACGGCTATCTCCATATTGGCCACGCCAAGTCGATCTGCCTGAATTTCGGCGTCGCGGATGAATTTGGCGGTGTGTGTCATCTACGCTTCGACGACACCAACCCCGCCAAGGAAGACATTGAATATATCGACTCAATTCAGGAAGACGTGCGGTGGCTCGGGTTCGATTGGGGCGACCACCTTCATTTCGCCTCCGATTATTTCGAGCAGCTTTTCGATTGGGCCTGCCATTTAATCGAGTCCGGCAAGGCGTATGTCGATGATCTGTCGGCGGATGAAATCCGCGCGTATCGCGGCACCCTGACCGAACCGGGCAAGAATTCCCCACACCGCGAGCGGTCGCCGGAAGAAAATCTGGAGCTGTTCCGGAAAATGCGGAACGGCGACTTCCCGGACGGCGCGCGGGTCCTGCGGGCGAAAATCGACATGAGTTCCGGCAACATCAATTTACGCGATCCCATTTTGTACCGGATATTGCATGTGGCGCACCCACGCACCGGCGATTCCTGGAACATTTACCCGAATTACGACTTCGCGCACGGTCAGTCCGACGCCATCGAAGGCGTCACGCATTCGCTGTGCACGCTGGAATTCGCCGATCACCGACCGCTGTATGACTGGCTGCTGGATAACCTGCCCGCCCCGTGTCATCCCCGGCAATACGAATTCGCGCGCCTGAACCTGACCTACACCATGTTGTCGAAGCGCCGCTTGATGCAACTGGTCCAGGACGGCCACGTCAACGGTTGGAACGACCCGCGCATGCCGACGATTTCCGGATTGCGCCGTCGCGGCATTCCCGCCGCCGCCATTCGCGACTTCGCCCAGCGCATCGGCCTGACCAAAAGCGATTCCACGGTCGAATACGCGTTGCTGGAACATTGCGCACGCGAGCTTCTCAACAAAACCGCGCTGCGGCGCATGGCGGTGCTGCAGCCCCTGAAAGTCGTCATCGAAAACTATCCCGAAGGCGAAAGTGAAATGCTGGACGCCGTCAACAATCCGGAAGACGAGACAGCGGGATCGCGCCAGGTTCCGTTTTCGCGGGAATTGTATATCGAACGCGACGATTTCATGGAAGACCCGCCGAAGAAGTTCTTCCGCCTTGGCCCCGGTCGCGAGGTTCGGCTGCGCTACGCGTATTTCGTAACCTGTCGGGAAGCGATCAAGGACGATTCAGGGAACATCGTGGAACTGCGTTGCACCTACGACCCGGAAACGCGCGGCGGCAATTCTCCCCCGGACGGGCGCAAGGTCAAGGCGACCCTGCATTGGGTGTCGGCGGCGCACGCACAAAGCGCCGAAGTGCGTCTTTACGACCACTTGTTCACGAGCGAGAACCCCGGCGCGGGCGACAATATCGCCGACGATATAAATGCCGATTCGCTGGAAATATTACGGGATTGCCAGCTTGAACCCGCCCTGGCGGACGCCCCCATGGGTGAGACATTACAATACGAACGGTTGGGATATTTCTGTCCGGATTCCGACAGCACGCCGGACAATCTGGTCTTCAACCGCACGGTCGGTCTGCGCGATGTTTGGGCGAAAATTCAGAAACAGGCGGCCAAGTAAAACCGTTTCAGCCGACGGGCGCGGGTTCGTCAACGTCGTATTTTTCCAACAACGGCCGCATGCGCGCCATGATTTCGGGATGCAAATCGACGCCGTCCCGGCTTTGGCGTTCGTAAAGCGCCAAGGCGCGGTCGCCCGGCATTCGCACCGGCGCATCTGGCGATAACGGCGGCGTGTCCCGGCATAGTTCCGAGAAAAAGCCTGTTTCCCGCATAAACGCATCCGCGCCGCCAAAGGCCGACGGATCGATAACCTGCAGGAACAGATTGCTGCCCGGCGCGCCATCGGGGTTGGCCCGCCCCGCACCCGCCAGGCCCGACGTCAACGCCTCCACCAATATCGCGAACGCGAACCCCTTGTGGCCAAGGTCCGGGCCGCCTGCGGGCGCGATGGCGCCGGGCGGGTCCGTATAGAACGCTTCGGGATCGTCGGTTCGGTGTCCCTGGTTGTCGATCAACCATTTTTCCGGCAGCCGTTCCCCGGTGCGCCGCGTCTTTTCGATCAGGCGGTTCGTCGTGCTCGACATGCTGGTGTCGATCAAAATCGGGGTTCCGTCGGTGGGGACGCCTATCGCCATGGGGTTGGTCGAATACCGCGCCACACGCCCGCCAAAGGGCGCAACGGCGGCGTTGCCCGGCGTCGATGTCGTCAGGATCGCCATGTAACCCTGCAAGGCGGCGCGTTTTACATAGGTCGCCAGACAGGAAATATTCTCGCTGCCACGAATGGCGACGCAGACAACCGGATGCTGGTCCAGTCGCGCGAAGGCGAGGTCGAGCGCCCGCGTAACCACCCATTGCCCCGGCAGGCGCTGTCCGTCCATTAACACGACGCCGCCATGATCGTTCAGAATTTCCGGTTCCCCGCTTGTCGCGGTTTGCCCACGTTCAATCCCGGAAATATAGGCGGGAACGAATTGCAGTCCGTGCGTCGCGTAGCCCAGTAAATCGGCCTCGACCAATATTTCCGCCACGCACGCGGCGATGGGCGCGTCCAGCCCGGCGCGATGAAACAGCGCCGATGTACAATTGATCAAGTCGGGATGGTTAAATCGGTCAGGCATATACAGATTTCCTTAATACTTTTTTCGGTTAATATCGTGAATTATCGCTATACAGTTCTCAACTAACGCATTTGAGTGACGATTTCGGCAGCACACACTTTATAAATTTTTATCGCCATTCGGCTTATTGGAATTATTCGTGAAACAAAAATTTACCGTCCTGTTGGGATTGATTTTACTTCTGGTCGCTTCGCCCGCAACCGCGAAATCGGGCATTTTGAATATGAAGCAGCTGACCGCGCTTTTTTCCGAAGAAATTTCCTACCGGCGGCAAATACCTGAATTTGACATCTACTTCGTTTACAAGGGTGATGGAACGTGGACGGCGGAAAAAGATACTGGCCATTTAATCTGGGGCACATGGCGAATTGAAGACAACGCCGTGTGCCGAACATTCGACGGATTCGAAGGGAAATGGAGAATACTCAGGGCAACTCCCTGTATGAAGTTAAGGCGCGAAGGCGATAAAATTTTTCTCGGCCGGTCCAACAATGAACTAGAATTTGAAGATGCACAGGCCGTGGCCCGCCTGAGCGGCGGCGCAAGCGGCCCCAAAAAACTTTCCTCTTCAAACAATACAGCCGAATTGAATCCGGACCAAACAGTGTCGCAAGAACGCGAACGTTTGTCCCAAACCGCCGCGTTGGAACGCCAAAAATTTGATGTCGAACAACAGCGGCTAACGGAAGAACGCGCGCAATTGTCGCAAACCGCCGCGGTGGAGCGCGAAAAAATTGACGCCGAACGTCGCGCGCTGGAACGCATGCGCATTCAGTTCGAAACGCAAAAACTGCGGCAACAAAGTACAATGCTTGAACAACAACGCGCCGCCGCCGCCAAACAGAACCTTCAGGCCGTGGACACCGCGCCGCCAACGATACAAGCGGCGACAACGCTGAAAACCAGGGATGAGACGCTCACCATCGACGGCCGGGTCAGCGACGACACATCGGTGATCCGCGTCGAAATTAATGGGAAATCCATTGCCTTCAACGTCAGGGACGGGAAATTTTCCACGCAAACGCCCGTGCCGATCGGGCAAAACAACATTCGTATTTCGGCGTTCGACGCCCGTGGCAACAAAAGTGAACACATTGTCGCCGTCACGCGGACCCGCGATATTCCCGACATCGAATTCGGCGCCTATCACGCGTTGGTCATCGGTATAAACGACTACAAGTCCTTGCCAAAATTGAACACCGCGCTGGCCGACGCGCGCGCCGTCGCGAAATCGCTCAAGGAGCGTTACAATTTCACGGTAACGCTTCTGGAAAATCCGAGCCGCAGCGTCATCATCGACGCCTTCGACGAGTTGCGCGAAACACTCGACGAAGACGACAATCTGCTTATTTACTATGCCGGGCACGGCTGGCTCGACCAACAATCGAAGCGCGGATACTGGCTTCCCGTCGACGCCAAATCCGACCGGCGCTCGCGCTGGCTATCCAACAGCGACTTGACCGACGCCCTGCAGGCGATCCTGGCGAAGCATGTCATGGTCGTGGCGGACAGTTGCTTTTCCGGCACGCTGACCCGGTCCATCAAGGTCCCGGCGCGCAACCCCGCCTACATGAAACGCATGGCGGAAAAACGCGCGCGCGTGGTGCTTTCATCGGGTGGGTTGGAGCCCGTCTCCGATTCCGGCGGCGGCGAACATTCCATCTTCGCCGCCCAGTTCCTGAATGCGCTAAACGAAAACAGCAGCGTCATGGATGGGACCCAGCTATTCGAATCGGTTCGGCAAAAAGTCGTCCTAAACGCCCAGCAAACGCCCGAATATTCCGATATCCGGCTCGCCGGACACGAAGGCGGCGATTTCCTGTTCGTTCGCCAGGACTGACGGCCTCGATGATTTGCGGAACTTTGGCGCCTTTCTCGGGGCCAAAACGACTGTCGGCATTCCTTACAATCGAAGCTCAAGGGATAAAAACGGCGCCCGCAATCTTATAACCCTTTGTTTTATTGATTAATTATCGACCTTGCGAACCGAAACGCCCAAATTTGAATCGTCGGAATTATTTACACCTTTCTTGACATTGATAAACGATAGAATTTAACCATTTGATATTATTGAATAATTTATTTGGCCTTAATATTGCATGTACCTCCCCGACCTATCGGTGGCCTTCCCAAGGGGGGCCATTCGAAACTATAAAAATCAGGAGAGAACCATGAAACTTCGAATATTAAGCATCGCGGCGGCCTTGTTCGTCGCGGCCTGGACGCATAACGCACAGGCAACCGTAAGCACCACCGATATCCTTTGGACCGGCACCTGCCTTGATTGTGTACAAGGTGACACCCAGTCCGGTTTTGAAGATTCCCCGGCGGCCGCATTAATCACAGTTTCGGGAACGCCTAACCCCGTTGGGCCAAGTTCGTTTTTCGGCGGGGACATTTTGGGAATTTCCTATGTTTCAGAGCTGTTCGCCTTCACATCGACCTCTATAGACTCAGGTTCGTTTCTGGATCTATTTGGGCCGCTCCCAACTGTTGGCGATTCGGTAATTTCAGGCGCTGCTGAGTTTTCCGTTATTTTCGGCGAGGGTACCGGCAGTCCTGTCCCCGGATTTTTCTTGTTGGATACCCTTCCAAACGGCGAGTGGTTTTTGTGCGCCGACGGGTCACCTTGCGAAGGCGGTGAATTTTCACCGCAGGATTTCGGCATTGAGGCGTCCTTCGGCGTCGCAAGCGTCCCGGAACCTTCGGCGCTGGCGATAGTCGGATTCGGGCTTTTGGGTTTGGCGGCGGCGCGTCGGCGTCAACGCATGATCTAACCCCTGTTTGACGATAGCGTAACGGAAACGGCGATCCATCGGGTCGCCGTTTTCACGTTCAGGTGTCGTCGTCCGTCCTCCATGATTCCTTATCGAAGGCGACGTGATCGCCGAAATAATGCACCTTGCGGTCAAGCTCCGCCACATCGCCCGGCGTGTAGGTCTTGATGGCGGAGTCCAGCCACACCGCCCCGTCGCGTTCGCTCACCCACGGGCCGGCGGATTGCAGGGTGCTTTGGCGTTGGGTGACGTCCCAGATGTAATAGTGGTGCGGTACGATGACCTTCGGTCGCAACCGCTCGATGATCGCTTCGACATGGTCCCAGCCCATGACATGGCGGGATGTGTCGATCGGCAACAAGGCGATATCGATATCGCCCAGCATGTCCCACACGAAATCCGGCGGGTTGTGCCGGTTGTCGCCCCAATCAACGATCCGCAATCCGCCTGTCTCTACCACGATCAGACAATGATCCCAGGACCGCGGATTGTTCGGCGGTTCTATGTCGATACCTTCGAATTCCTTGATGAGGCGTTTGAAATCATAAATCGCCGCCGATGAATCAGTCGCGTGTTTATCCGCGATCCCGGTGATTTTCACGTCGCCGAACGTATAGCTTCCGATCAATCGGTCGATCAACACGCTGGCGTCCAGCCGGTGCAGCGCGTCATGGTCGAAATGCGCGTGCGTGGACACGCCGATATCGACCTCAACCACGGGGAAGTCCCTGAAGTACCAGTCCCAGCTTCGCATCGGATAGTTCCGCCACGGGTCGAGCATGATGGAGATCCCGGCGGGCGTGGTGATCCGAAACGCCGAACTGCCGAAAAACGCCAGCTCCACCGGCCCACCCGACGGCAGGCTCGCCTTGCGCTGAAATTCCATCATGCGGTTGTGATTGGTCATCCTGCGCCAGGCATTGAGCCCGGAATCGATGTTCGCCATGGGTTCCTCCTTGACCGAAATTCGGTTCATTAGCGAGCGAACTGGACAAAGCGTCAAGATTTCCGTCTGATTGAACACATTAATTTGAGAGGGAGGGAAATTATGGGCGATATGTTGACGGGACGGACCGCGTTAATCACCGGCTCGACCAGCGGAATTGGCGCGGCCTATGCGCGCGCGCTGGCCAATGAGGGCGCGGCGATCATGCTGAACGGGTTTGGCGATTCCGGGGAAATCGAAACATTGCGCGCCGGCATCGCCGATGAATACGGCGTCACGGTCCTTTACAATGGCGCCGACATGACGAAGCCCAACGAAATTCGCGGCATGGTCAAGGACGCTACCGACCGACTGGGCAAGGTCGATATCCTGATCAACAACGCCGGCTTGCAACACCGCGACATGGTGGACGATTTCCCCGTGGAAAAATGGGACGCCCTGTTCGACGTCAACGTGAAGGCGCCCTTTATCGCCACCCAGGCCGTGCTGCCGCAAATGCGCGAACGCGACTGGGGCCGGATTATCAACACCGCTTCGGCCAACGCCTTCATCACGTCGCCGGGCACATCGGCCTACACCGCGACGAAACACGCCATCATGGGATTCACCAAGTCGGTGGCGCTGGAAACCATCGAGACGGGCATCACCTGCAACGCAATCTGTCCCGGCACGGTCCGCACGAATATGAGCGAACACCGCATCGAGGCTTTCGCCGCCGAAAAAGGCGTGTCGAAGGAAGAAGCGCTGGACGCCTATATCGACCGGAAGCTGCCGTATCACCAACCCATGCGACGGTTCATCACGGTCGAGGAAATTGCGGCGGGGGCGGTGTATTTATGCAGCGATGCGGGGGCCGCCATGCGCGGCGCGGCCTTCACCATCGATGGTGGCTGGACGGCCCGGTAAGTCCGTAACGAACGGCTTACCTACCTAATCGTGCGGCTTCTTCATCCATGACCACCGCGACGCGGCCTTGCGCCTTGCGGCCCAGCACCATGGCCATCGCCTGTTGAAAATCGTCCAGGGCGAAGGTCGCCGACACGCGGGGTTTGAGGCGGCCTTCGTCATACCAGGCGAAGAGTTGCGCCATCATCGCCGCCATGCGGTCGGCGTATTTGTCGCGCACGTCGTCCGGGCTCCAGCCGTTGTAATATCCCATGTTCAATCCACATACGGTGATGTTCTTGACCAGCAGGATATTGGCCGGAATCTGCTGGATTGTCCCGGCGGCGAAGCCAACCGGCATGATCCGGCCTTCCGGCGCAATGCAGCGCAGCGATTGTTCGAACACTTCACCACCGACGGGATCGTAGATGGCGTCGGCGCCGCGCCCGTTGGTCAATTCCAGCACCTGTTCGCGAAACGGTCCTTCGCGGTAATTGATGGCGTGATCGGCGCCATGGTCGCGCACGATGTCGAGTTTTTCCGCCGACCCCGCCGTGGCGATGACCGTGGCGCCAAGGATTTTGCCAATCTCGACCGCCGCGACGCCGACGCCGCCCGCCGCGCCATGCACCAGCAACGTCTGACCCGCTTCAACGCGCAGGAGATGCGGCCACATCAACGCCGCATAGGACGTGCCGTAGGAATTGGTGAAACAGATCGCCTTGTGGAATTCCAGGCTGTCGGGGATTTTGAAGGTGTTCACCTCGAACGCCGGGGTTTCTTCCGCCAACCCGCCCCAGTCGATCACGCTGGCGACCCGGTCTCCAACCTTGAACCGCGTGACGCCGTCCGCGACTTCGGTGACGATCCCGGCGATTTCGGTGCCGGGCACGAAGGGCAGCGGCGGCTTGCGCTGGTAATTCCCCGACACAACCAGACTGGTGGCGAAGCTGACGCCCGCCGCCTGGGTCCTGATGCGCACCTGACGTGGCTGCAACGCCGAGCGTGGACACTCGGCCAGCCGCAGTTTCTCGAATTCCGTCCATTCTTCGACCAGCACACCGCGCATAAAGGCGTCCCCTATTCCTTGTAAGACGGGTCCAGCCGGTCGCAAAGCCGCAGGCACGCCGGCCAATCCTTACCGCCTTCGAGGAAATTACTCCCCTCAAGAAACTGTTGGTGGGCGTATTCACAGGCTTCCTTGCTGGGCGTCACATAATTGCCCTCGCCTGCCGACAGCGCCGCGATCTGGCCCTGACACGCCATTTCCAGCCAGTGGTGGTTGACCACGCATTCTGGCGCCGACGCCCCGCACACCAACGCGCCATGGCTGCGCAACAACATATACTTACCGCCCTCGAAATCATTCAGAAGACGTTCCGTCATGGCGGGATCGAATTCAAAGCCATTGAATTCGTGATACTTCATTTCGCCATAGAACCGCATGGCGTGCTGATTGATCGGCAGCAACCCGTCTTTATGCGCGCACACGCCCATGACGTTGGGGGTATGGGTATGCAGGGTGGCGTTCAGGTCAGGTCTTTGGCGCAGCAAACCCGCATGGATAATCAAGGCGCCGCCGCGAATTTTCTGAAATTCATCGTGGTCGATAACGTTGCCGTCGAAATCGCAGGTCAGCAACGACGACGCCGTCACTTCCATGAACATCTCGTCCGTGCGTTTCACCAACATGCGGTCCGGCGCATCCGGCACGCGCAACGCGAAATGATTATAGGTCATGTCGTTGACGCCGTAATGCGCCAAAACCCGATGACCGGCGGCCAAGGTGACGCGGGCTTCCCATTCCGCCGCGCTGACGCGGTCGCGGACCGATCCCGATTTAGTCGCTAATTGTACGGCCATCTCATTGCTCCTTCATTATTCCGATTATCCGTGCGGCATCAGAATCTGGCGCACCGTCGCGTTTTGCTGCAAAAGGTCGAAGCCTTCGTTGATCCCGTCAAACCCGACGCGATGGCTCAACAAACGATCAACCGGCAACCGGCCCTGCCGGTACAAACTGATGAAGCGGGGAATGTCGCGCACCGGCACGCAACTGCCCATATAGCTGCCCTTGATCGACTTTTCCTCTGACACCAGGTTGGACTGGTTGAAGGAAAATTCCGCCGTGCTGGGCGACAAGCCGGCGGTGACAACCGTGCCGCCGTAGCGGGTGACGCCATAGGCCGTCTCCATCGCGGGAATCGCTCCGGCCAGATCGATGGCGAAATCGACGCCGCCATTGGTCAGGTCGCGGACCTGCTCCACATGGTTTGGGTCGGTCGCGTTGATGGTGTGGGTGGCGCCCAGTTGGCGCGCCAGGCCAAGCTTTTCATCGCTGAGATCAATAGCGATGATCGTTTCCGCACCACCGAGCTTGGCGCCCAGCAGACCATTGAGTCCAACGCCGCCCAACCCGATCACCGCGACGGAATCGCCCGGCAGGATACGCGCCGTGTTGATGACGGCGCCAACCCCGGTCATGACCGCGCAACCAAAGATCGCAGCCTCGTCCAACGGCAAATCCTTATCGATAACGACAATCGATCCCCTGTCGGCGACCGCGTATTCAGCGAAACACGACACCCCGCTATGATGCGCGACCGCGACCCCGTCGGCGTCGTGAAGGCGGCGACCACCGCCCATCAAATCGCCGTTTGCTTTCGAGATTGCGGCGACTTCGCAAACCTGGGGTCGGCCTTCAAGGCAGCGCCGACAACGGCCGCAGCTTGGGCTGAACTGGAAAACGATGTGATCGCCGACCGCGACATCGGTGATGGCGTCGCCAATTTCCACGACCTCGCCGGCGCCTTCATGTCCCATGACCATTGGCACCGGACGCGGGCGGGACCCGTTCATTACAGACAAATCGGAATGGCAAAGGCCCGCGCCGCCGACCTTGATCAGCATTTCGTTGGACCCGGGCGGATCCAGCTCGATATTCTCAATCGACAGCGGTTTGCTTTTCGCGAATGGTAGCGGCGCATCGGTGCTGCGCAGAACAGCGGCTTTCATCTGCATGGCGTTCCCCCTGGTGATATGGCGTTAAAATCGCCTTGGACCGCCGTTTCAGCGACCCGAATGCATTAGAAAAGAAGTCTAAAACGCGATCCGGCAATACACCATCCCCGATCCGTTCTAGTGGTCTGATCGAAACGCTTTGTTTCCAAACATTTGCGAATCAGACCACGAACATATTGATCCGTTGCCCCACGATGAAAATTATCTAAATTGGAGAATGTAAATTTACATGACTTGTTAGGTGTTTTTTTAAGTATTTTATTGTTTCCGATAATTAATTGATCTCCTGTGACAATAGTCACTTCGTTTATATTCATTATCGTCTTTAATGTGGGCATAAGAGATATTAACGAGGAGCAGCCTAATGACCGATAACCGCACGTTCATTCACGACGCCTACAGAGCGGCTCTGGCGGATTGGACCAACCGGGAAATCAATGGTTTGCCGCACGATAACGATTTGCTCGAAGTGACCGCGTCGCTGGCCTCCACCTTCACCGCCCAGCCCATTTCACTGGACGAGGTTCTGGCGGCGCTGAAAAGCTAGTCGAAAGCCCATCAGCGAAGCAATCGCTTGAAAAAACGCCGAACGCATGACAATCACGCGTTCGGCGCAGACTTTCCAATCAACACAGCTATTTCTTTAGACTTTGCCCAGCAAGTCCTTACGGAAAACACTTTTGTTATAACTGCCGTCGCGCGTGCGATACGGTGCGGGCGGATCACTGGCCGCCACCTTCAACAAAACAAACGATGTTGCGTTCGATTCGAAGAGCACCTTCGTTGCATCCGCGATTTCCGATTCTTCCCGAACTGTCCGCACCGCTTGAATGCCACTGCCTTCGGCAATCTTCGCCAGATCCACGCCCTGGCCCGTGTGGCTGGCTTGGAACCCGGTTTCCCCATAATGTTCGTTATCGACGCAGATGATGCTGAGATTCGGCGGATTGAGAATGCCGATTGTGGCCAAGGTGCCCACGTTCATCAGCAATTCACCGTCACCGGTCACGCAAACGACCCGCTTGTCCGGTTGCGCCAAGGCCAATCCCAACGCCATGCCCGCAGCGGCGCCCATGGCCCCGCCCAAGGGATAGACGCGCGGGTTATCCGCGCCAATCGCTTCCAGGACATCACCCTTCGCGCCGGCAAGCCCCGTTACGAACAGCATGTCGTCGGTGTCGCCGAGCATCTTTTTAACCGACGCCCGCCGTTCCAGCGTTCCCGTGGTGTTTTTACCGGCGGATCGGCCGGCGCCAATTTCATGGCTTTTTTGAACTATTTCCTTCGCCATCGTTTTCATATCCCTCTTATGCGAACGCTTTCGCGCCGAGTAATTTTTGCGTCAACAACACCGCAACCTGACAGTCGGCCTGGAACGCCATCGTCATCGCGGCCTCCACGGTCGGAATGACTTCTTCCGGCGAGTCGATGCGAAGAACTGTAACGCCGCTCGCTTCCAGAACAGGCTGGGTGGATTGTCCCATGGGGTACTGCCAGGCGTTGCCTTCGCCAAAATCGCCGCGCATGCTGACCAGCGTCAGGAACGGAAACCGCGCCCCGGTCACCAAAGACAGCAGGTTTATGCAATTCCCGACGCCGCTGCTCTGCATCAACAAGACGCTGCGAGCGCCCCCAAGATGCGCGCCTGCGGCCATGGCGACGCCTTCTTCTTCCGTGGTCAACGCGACGGAGCTTATGTCCGGATCGGCCAAGGACCGGTCAATAAGAACCTGGTGCCCCGCATCCGGCACATAGGTAAATTGCGTGACGTCGTTGTCTCGCAAAAACGTGTAAAGTTGGTCGGGCCAGTCTGATGCGGTCGACTCGGCGCTGGCTGCAGCAGCCATGTAATTCTCCTCATTTCCAGAAATGTAACCCACGCAGCGAAACCGCGCGCGTGCGGGCCAACGATACTAATTGCGCGGCGGATTACAACACTTTCCGCACGACGTTCCTGTCGTTCTGGCATTCACCGATTAAACGTGGGCTCGTCGTCGGTATCGAACAAGATACAGTTAGTCGCGCCGTCGAAATCCTCGTATGGCCTCGCGCAACGACCACAGGAAAATCGCAAATGAAACCAAAATAACATAATAGATATTGACCTAAATCAACCTGTCCGCGACTCTAAGCGCCTACACTTGAAGCCATGGAATTATATGCACGTCCATGGATAAAATAATCCCAACTCGAACGAGGCGACGCCATGACCATAAAAACTATACTCGCGCCGTTAACGGGCTCGAATGCTGAAAAATCAGTGCTGAACACGGCGCTTGCCATCGCGAAACGGTTCGACGCCCATATTGACGTCCTGCACACCCGCACCGACCCGCGCGACGCGATTCCTTACCTTGGCGAAGGCATTTCCGGCGCCATGATCGAAGAGATCATGCAACGCGCCGACGCCGAAATCGCTGAAATCGAAAACAAGGCGCACCACCAGTTCGAAACCTGGCGCAACGACGCTACTCTGGCGTTGTCGGACACACCGGGCGAAGGCGCCAGTTGTTCCTGGCATGTTGTCACCGGCGCACCGGATCAAGCAACCGCGGTTGGGGCCCGGTACAATGATCTTGTTGTCGTGC
>JABJJH010000015.1 GCA_018660965.1 Rhodospirillaceae bacterium
CGCCATGGTGGAGCTTCACCTCGCGATTGGATTTTACATCATGACGTCGAAGTTTCTGGTGACCTTCGGCGTCGATATGCAAACAGGTTAGTGGTCTGATCGAAGCGCTTGCTTTCTAAGCGTTTCGTGAATCAGCCCACCCACTAAATAATCCAGAGGGAGTACAAGGCCATGGCGTTGGACACGCACACATTTCGCGCCGTCGGGTTTCCGTTGCGGTTGCATGCCGGGACGAATGCGCTCGGCCAGTTGGAAACCGAGGTGAAGCGCCAGAAAGCAAAACGCGCCTTCGTCATCTGCGGCAAGACCGTGGGCAACAAGACGGATTTATTGGGCCGCATCGAACGTGAACTGGGACCGCTCTATGCGGGTGCGTTTGATGGCATGGACAAGGATTCAAGCTGGCCGGCGGTAGAGGCGGGCGTCGCGGCGGCGCGCGCGGCGGGGGCGGATTTGCTGATCGCGCTGGGCGGCGGCAGCGTCATTGTGGGGACGCGGGTGGTCGCCATCCTGCTGGGCGAAGACGGTGACCCGTTCGATCTGATGACCCAGTATCCGGAAGGAAAACCGGCCTACAGCCCGCGTTTGATGGCGCCGAAACCGCCGATCATCAACGTGCCAACGACGCCGACGACGGCCATGAACCGCGCCGGGTCGGGATTGAAGAACGAAAATCTCGACCACCGCATGGAATATTACGACCCCAAAACACGACCGGTCGCCTTGTTCTGGGACGCCGACGCGCTGCTGACGGCCCCGGTGGAATTGATCCGCTCGACGACCTCGACGATGTTTTCCAGCACGTTGCGGGCGTTGGGTGCTGAATTGAGCCCGTTGGTGGAAGCGGATTTGAGCCATGCGTTCGCGTTGCAGCGCCGATCCTTGCCGCGCGTGATGGAAGAACCCGGCAACGCGGCGTTGCGCATCGAACTTTGCTGCGCCGCCCACCTGATCAACCGCGCCGCCGACGATGACCAGGGCCGCCGCCGCGCGCGGGACGTTACCAACGCCAACGCCTACGCCTTATCCACAGCGCTGCACATCCGCTACGATCATGTGTGGCAAGGTGAATCGACCACATCGGTAATTCCCACGGCTACCCGGTTGGTTCCACCGGAAGACTTAAGCGCCGCGTCGCGGATCGCGGACGCCATCGGCGTTTGGAAAGACGGCATGGACGCCAAATCCGCCGCCGAGGCGACCGCCGACGCGCTGGACGACATCTATAACCGCGTGGGGATGCCGACGCGGCTAAGCCAGCTTGACATTCCCAAGGAGGAATTGCCGCTGCTGGCGAATGACACGTTGAAAAACTTCAACGCCAATCCCGGCGATCGCCCGGACGATTACACCGACAGGATGCTGGCGCTGCTGGAAGCCGCCTGGTGAGGCTTGATATGAATATTAGGAGTGATTGGTTATGAAAATCGATGACGTTACGCTGACCCTGTTCGCCTGGGACGACATCCCGGCCACCCGGTACGGTTCGCATACGGGCCAGTTTTCCGGGCAAAGCCAGCTTGGTCTGTTGACGATAAAAACCGATGACGGCGTCGAGGGTCACGCCTTTCTGGGCGCGGCGAGCCGCAGCGCCACCATTGATGCGCAATCCTTGGTCGATTACCTGAAACCGATGGTGATGGGGCAGGACCCGATGGAGCATGAACGCCTGTACAAGGGGCTGCACAGCCGCTTGCGGGCCACGACCCTGCGCGCCATCGGGGCGATGGACGTGGCGTTGTGGGATATCGCGGGCAAGGTCGCCGGCTTGCCGATTTACAAAATGCTGGGCGCGTACCGGCATAGCATTCCCGCCTACGCCAGCTCGCCGACGATGGAGAAACCGGAGGAATACGTGGCCCAGGCGCTGGAGTTCCAGTCCGCCGGGTGGGCCGCCTACAAAATTCATCCGCCCGCCGTGTGGAAACGGGACATCAAGGTGTGCCAGGCGGTGCGCGAAGCGGTTGGCGACGACTATACCCTGATGCTCGATTCGACCTGGTCTTACGATTATCCGGAAGCGGTGCGGGTCGGTCGCGCCATCGAGGCGCTGGATTACTACTGGTACGAAGACCCGCTGGCGGAAGAAGACATCTACAACTATGTGAAGCTGCGCCAGACCCTCGACATCCCGATCCTCGCCACCGAATATTCGCCGGGCGGCTTCAAGGGGTATGCGCCGTGGATCATGTTGCACGCGACGGATTATCTGCGCGGCGACGTTGCGGTGAAAGGCGGCCTGACCCCGTGCATCAAAGCCGCGCACATGGCCGAGGGGTTCGGGATGAATTTCGAAATTCATCATGGCGGCAATTCACTGAACAATTTCGCCAACCTTCATTTGTGCATGGCGATTTCGAATTGTGAGTTTTTCGAGGTCCTGTTGCCGGACGGTGCGCAGAAATACGGCATGGTGGACGATGTCGAGGTGGACGCAAAAGGCATGGTCCACGCCCCGACCGGTCCGGGGCTGGGCGGCGATA
>JABJJH010000542.1 GCA_018660965.1 Rhodospirillaceae bacterium
ATGCAACGCGTCGATCAACGCCAGATAACTTTCGCCGGGGACGCAAAACACCGTGTCCACGCCATGAATTTTTAACGCATCGGCTAGAACCTGTCCGCCGGTTCGCGTTCCCTCGGCGATGTTGCTGACGTTGTCACTCATAATTGCCCTCTCCCTAAGATGATTTGGCGCCATGATGCGTTAGCTTCAACGACCAAACAAGCTGGTTTGACAGTCTTCCGGGAAAGGCTTATCGGAACACCCATGGAACCGCTCGACCGACGATTTCACCCCATCCGCGCGGATTTGGCGGCGGCGTATTTAGTCGACCGCATCGACGCGCCACGCTACGCCGACGGCGTTCGCCAACAGGTTATTCAAGGCGCATTGGCCCTGCGACGCGCCCCACGCGACGACGCCCCGCTGGATACAGAGTTGTTGTACGGCGAATTTGTCACGGTTTACGACGCCGCCGATGGTTGGGCGTGGCTACAAAACGAAGCCGACCGCTATGTCGGTTACGCACGGGCGCCTGGATTAACCACGAACATTCACCAGCCCACCCATTCGGTTCGCGCCGTTGCGACCTTTATTTACCCGGAACCGGATATCAAGACGCCGCCCTTGAATCGTTTGGGGATGGGCGCGCGTATCGCCGTCATCAAACAATCCGGGGAACAATCCGGGGAACAATCCGGGCCTTTTTCACGCAGCGCGTCCGGCGGCTGGATATTCGACAATCATCTGGCCTCCATTGAGGATCACGCTACCGATCACGCCGCGGTCGCCTTGCAGTTTCTCGGCGTTCCTTATTTGTGGGGTGGGAAAACGAGCCTTGGCCTCGATTGTTCGGGATTGGTGCAGGTCGCGCTTGATCGATGCGGCGTCTGCGCGCCGCGCGACACGGATATTCAGGCGTGCGAACTGGGCGCATCCCTTGGTTCGGCCTCGATTGAGGGGGCCATTAGCGGAGATTTCTCAGATTTGCGCCGGGGCGACCTTGTTTTTTGGCCCGGCCATGTCGGCGTCTATGCTGATTCGGACACCTTCGTACACGCCAACGCCACCGACATGGCCGTCGCCACGGCGCCGCTCCAGACGGTATCGTCCGGCGTGCTGGCCGCGACGGGCGACAAAATTACTGATATCCGCAGGCTCTAGATTAGTTGAGGCTCTAGATTAGTTGCAGTGGTTACTGCCAAATTTCCAACTGGGAGGCTACTTCGAATCGTGAAATTCGAGGCAATCGAACATGAACCCGCGTGCCAACGCCGAGTTCGCTTTCGATGAGCAACGTCCCATCATGGAGATGGACCAGGGAATTAACGATCGACAACCCCAATCCGGTCCCCCCCTTGCCCGTGTGGTCGATTTGCCGAACCTGCACGAAGGGCGTCAAAATTCGCTCGATGTCTTCTTGAGGAATACCCGACCCGGAATCCGATATCGTGAGAGACACCAAATCCTGGGATGGATCGTCTTGCTGCACGAACGAGACCTCCAGACCGATCTCGCCCCCTTCGGGCGTAAATTTCACGGCGTTCGACAACAAATTCACCAAAATTTGCCGAAACGCTGTTTTGTCGGCCTGCATCTCGGAGAGTTTTCCCTCTATCTCCATTACAAAGCGCTGATCTTTCGCCTCCATTAAACCCCGCACGACGCGGGTTGCGTCTTCAATCGCTTCGACGATGTCGAATTCCGTGACATGAAGTTCCTGCAGCCCGGCTTCGAGTTTGGAAATATCCAGAACGTCATTGACCATGTCGAGCAAATGCCGGGCGCTGGAGGCAATGTCGCCAATATATCCCCGGTATCGCTCGTTACCAATTTCACCGAACAACTGATTTTCCATGATTTCGGAAAAACCCATGATGGCGTTCAGCGGCGTACGTAATTCGTGACTCATATTGGCCAGAAAATTTTGCTTGCTCTGATCGGCTCTCTGGGCGTCGCCCAGCGCCTTGTGCAACAACAACTCCGCGTTCTTGCTCTCCGTGATGTCGTGTAGCGTCACGGTCAAAACTATTTGACCGCGCGAGCGTAATTGAGAGATCGACGCCTCGATGGGGAATTCCATCCCGTCCTTCCGCAACCCGGAAATTTCGCCCCGCTGGCTCATCGGGCGGCTCTCTACCTCGGAGTCGATAAAACCTTCAAGGTATTCCATGTGGTTCGCCCGAAATCGTTCCGGCAGCAATATATCCAAATTGCGCCCTATGATTTCGTCGGCTCGATACCCAAAAATGCGTTCCGCAGCGTCGTTGAAAACCATGATTTGGCCCGTCGCATCCATGGAAACAATGGCTTCGGGCGCAATTTTCAGGATGTCGCTCAGCCGGGCCTGTACATCTTCCAATTCCTGTTTCGCGTTTCTGATGTCGGCGATATCGGACGTTATCGTCGCGATCGCCGTGACGTCGCCCTTCGTGTCGCGAACCGGGAACTTCGTCGTCAACTGGAAAAGCTGTTTCCCGGAGACGAGTATTTGCGTCCGTTCCCGTGTAATCGACTTCCCTGTATTAATGACCTGCTTTTCCAGCGCCAACATCGCCTCACGATCCGACGGCGTTAGTTTCGGACCGGCAATTGTGCCCGCAAACGTTTGAACAGGCGCCCCATACATGTCCGCAAACGCCTTGTTGACCAATATGTAACGCTGCTCCAGGTCCTTTAACGAAATGCACGCGGGCGAGTTGTCTATGATGGACTGGAACAGATTTTCGCTTTCGCGAAGCGCAGCCTCGGCGTCTTTAAGGCGAATCAAGTCGATTGGATCGACCGCATCAACCGATATGTCATCGGTCGCCCCGGTCTTTCGTTCAAACGCCTCTACCCGACGGCTCAGACGCACGATTTCCTTGATCAGCTCTGATTCGGGTGCGCCTTTCCATTTCTCTTGGCGGCTTCGTTCGTCCAGCATGGCTATTTGCGATCCAGAAAATTCGTAAAGATGTAAGAACGCGACAATCGTGAAGAATTATTGTTTGTCGTCGCGCATATTAAAAGCACGCAACCGTCTGGTCAAAAAACATCGAATCGGAATTGTCTTTAATTCCGCTCAAACCTCAAGCGTTTCACCGTTCCAGCGCCGCATTGCCATGAACGCGACCGCGCCGCCGACAATCGACAGCACCGCCATGGCGTAAAACGCGCCGCCGCCCCAGATTGCATACAGGCCGCCAAGCATCGGCGAAATCACCGCCGAGGCGAGGCCCAGCGCCACCGCGCCATGCAAGGTTTGAGCTGTGGCGGACAAGCTTGGTGGGATCGCGCGGGACAAAAACGCCATGGCCCCCAGATGCGCCGCGCCGAAGGTGAAGGCATGCAGAGCCTGAGCGATGAACAAAACAGGGAGGTCGGTGCTGAGCGCCAGTAGAGGCCATCGCACAACCCCCGCCAGGGCGGCCATCAGCATCAATCCCGCCGCGCCAAATCGCGCGGTCACCGCCGCGCCAAAAGCGAACAGAACGATTTCCGCCACCACGCCTTCGGCCCACAGCACCCCTATCATGAAATCATCGACGCCCGCGTCCCGCCAATGCAGCGTCCCAAAAATATAAACGACCAGATGACTGGTTTGCAGCAACGCGCTGGCCAGGATGAATAATGAAAACCGCGAATCGGTCATTAATCGCCAGAACACGTTGAGCCGCAACGGTCGGGCTTCGACGCGGGTGTCGGGCGTGATGAAGCAAACGGCGAACACCGCCGCGAAGGTCGCGAGCAGGGCCCAGAAAATCGCCGATTCCGGCCACACGCCGAGAATTCGTCCCCCCGCCAAGGTCGCCAGAACAAAACTGATGGATCCCCATAACCGGACCCGGCCATAATTCAAACGGCCCTGCCGGGCGTTCACCAGCGCCAGACTGTCGCCCAAGGGGTTAATCGTGCCCCACAACGCGCCGACGCAAATCGCGACGAGGCCGTATTGCCACATCTCGCTGCAAAGTTCATACGATGCAAATGCGACCGTCGCGCCAAAGGATAACACGATCAGCGGTCTGCGGCGGTCGCCGCGCCGGTCAACCACATGGGCGATGAGCGGATTCGTCAGCATCCGCGTGAACCGACCCAGGGCGTAAAGCAGGCTGATTTCCAGCGGTCCCAAGCCCCGGCTTTCCAGCCAGACCGGCCAAAACGGCAAATACAATCCCGCCGACAAAAAGACGGCGAAATAAAACACGCTCATCCGGATGGCGATGGAACGGTCGGAGTACTCTTGTTCGCCGCCCGGCGGCTCGGAAATGCCCATAGCCAGCGCAGTAAGACGTTCGTCGCCCCCGCGCAACCTGTTTCGTTAGAGCGTGTCGCGGCTATTCGGAACCACTCAGACGGCCTGACAAGGTTTTCGCCCGCATTTCCCAAGTAAAAGGGAGAAGTCACTC